>NZ_JBFUCB010000070.1:0-16141 GCF_056405435.1 Rhizobacter sp. P1_G5
TCGCCGGCCTGCATCGCCACCAGCAGGCGCTCGGCGAAGGGCAGCCGGTGCGCATCGCGGTAGGCCTGCGCCGTCGCCTCGATCACCTGCGGTCCGGCGAGCATGTTGCCGGCCACGCTGAAATCGTCGAACAGCTGGTGGCCGCACCAATCGATGCACTGGCTGCCGGTGTGGGCGACCGGTGCGCCGACGGCCGGCAGCAGGTGGACCTGGCGGTGCGCGCGGCCTTCGTCGCCGGCCAGCAGGCGCTGCAAGGCCTGCACCGCCGGCTCGCCATCGGCCAGCAGCGCCAGGCCCGCGGCACCATACAGCGGGTTCATCAAGGCCTGGGTCGACAACGCACCGACATCGCGCCGCGTGTGCACGCACAACGCACCGACCGCGAGGAAGCGGCTTGCGATCGCGACACCGAAACGGCCCTGGCCGTCACGCGCGACGATGGACCAGGTCATCGCCGCAGGCGCTTCAGCGAAGCGCTTGCAAACATGATCTCAACGACATATTTGTGTTCCCTGGCAGAAGACCGACAGGGTTGCAAGCCGTGTGCCACGCGATTGCCACGCCGATCGGCGCCGCTCACCCCGTGAGCCGCAATCCCCGATTTGCGGCTCATCATTTGAGCCGAAACACCTAGAATGCGGCTCATGGTTTCCATCAAGCCCCTCTTCGTCTGGCAGCAGCCGGCGTGGCCCGCGCTGACGTTCGACCCCGCGCGGGTCGGGCCGGCACTGGCGCATGCCCGCCGCATGCAGGGCGTGGTGGAAGGCAAGGCGCAGGCGATCGGCATCGAGCGCGATGGCCAGGTCGCCCGCGAGTTGATGGAAGACGAAGTGATCGCCACCGCCGCGATCGAGGGCGAGCGACTCGACCCCGCGGCCGTGCGCTCGTCGGTGATGCGCCGGCTCGGCCTCGCGACGACAGGGCCTCGTGATCGCCATGTCGATGGCCTGGTCGAGGTGCTCAACGACGCGATGAACGGGTTCGACACGCCGTTGGATGGCGAGCGCCTGCAGCGCTGGCAATCGGCGTTGTTTCCCGGCGGAACGAGCGGCATCCGCCGCATTGCCGTGGGCCGCTGGCGCGACCACGCCGAGCCGATGCAGATCGTCAGCGGACCGCCCGGCAAGGAGGTGGTGCACTACGAAGCCCCGCCCTCGCGCCGGGTCGCGAAGGAGATGGACCGCTTCCTCGCGTGGTTCGCGAAGACTGCGCCTGAGCCGGATCGCCTGCCCGCGCTCGACGGGCTGGCTCGTGCGGCCCTCGCCCACCTCTGGTTCGAGAGCATCCATCCGTTCGAGGACGGCAACGGCCGCGTCGGCCGCGCCGTCGTCGACATGGCGATCGCGCAGGACCACCGCGTTCCGGTGCGGCTGTACAGCCTGTCGCGCCAGCTCCTCGCCTCACGCACGGGCTACTACGACGCGCTGAACGCCGCCCAGCGCGGCGATGGCGACGCCACCGACTGGGTCCTGTGGTTCGCGCAGCAATTCGCGCTGGCCTGCGAGCGCTCGAGCCAGGTGATCGACCGCGCGATCGAGAAGGCCAGGTTCTGGCAGGGACACGCCCACCTCGAACTCAACGAGCGCCAGCGCAAGGTGCTGCAGCGGCTGCTCGACGACGGCGACGGCGGCTTCCTCGGCGGCCTGAATGCCGACAAATACATCAAGCTCACCGGCACCTCGAAGCCGACGGCGACCCGCGACCTGGCCGACCTGGTGCGGCACGGCCTGCTGTGGACGACCGGCCAGGGCAAGGCCGTGCGCTACTACGTCAACGTGCCGGGATGGACCCATGGGGTGACAGACTATTTCAACGACGACACAGTCGTGTGAATTCAGTGCCGCGCGTAAGCGGCTCCCCCACTTTCAGTGCATTTGGTAAGTGCAGGCCGAAGCAGCTTACGAAGCGACGACAGCGTGCAATCGCCAACCTACATTGCGCCGGCAGTACCCACCGGCGCACAGCTCCACGCAGTGCGCTTCATCCAAGAACGCAGTCAGAGGAGTTGTCACTCATGAAGTTGCTGAAGCCCACGTCCGCATTCAAATGGTCCGCGCTGGCCCTGTCCAGCGCCCTGCTCTTCGGCTGCGGCGGCGCCGACAAGAGCGCCGATGGCGAGTCGGCCTCGGCCGCATCGGTCACCGTCAGCGAGTCGGCCGCCGGCCTGTCGGTGCGCACCACCACCGGTGAAGGCAGCCGCTTCAACGGCAGCCATGTCGAGGCCGCGCTGTACACCTTCGCGGCCAAGGTCGATGCGGGCACCGATGCAGGCCAGGCCCTCGACGGCACGCTGGTGCTGCAGAGCGTCGCGCAGGACGACGGCAGCACCGCCCTCACCGGCAAGCTGATCGGCGGCAAGCTGACCGCCACGCCGAGCGATGCGGTGACCGCGCTGCAGGCCGAGTTCGCCACCGCGCTCGAAGCGCTGAAGACGGCCTACAAGACCGATGTCGAGGCGCTGCAGGCCACGCTGAAGGCCGCACTCGACGCGGCCGCCACGCCCGACGCCGGCCACCGCCTGAACGAGGCGCAGCGCGCCGCGATCAAGACCTTCATCGATGCGGTGAAGACCCGCACCGAGCAATTCAGGACCGACACCACCGCGCTGGTGACGAGCTACCAGGAGAAGGTGACGGCGGCCGGCGGCGACGCGAGCAGCATCACGCCCTGGGGCAGCCATGGCGGCAAGCAGCACGCCCGCAAGACGGTCTACGACGTGACCGGCGCGCAAGCCGCCGACGGCAGCCTGACGCTGAAGCTGACGGCCGGCAGCACGGTGCTCACCGGCACCGGCACGCTGGCCGCCGACGGCAGCCTGTCGGGCACGCTGGCCGGCCCGGCGACCGACGACACCGGCACGTGGCAGGCCACCGCGCTGGTCAAGCCGACGCCGACCCCGCCGTCGCCGCCGGCTTCGTCGGCGAGCAGCTCGACGAACTGATCGGTCCGCTGGCGGATCAGCTGCCCCTCACGCCGGCCGTTCAGCGTGCTGGGGCAGCCCGTCGTGGATCTCGAACCACTCGGCCTTGGAGCCGACGAAGATGTGGGCCGACGGCGCCTGCGGCAGCGGCGTGTTCAGGCTGCCGACGCGCAGCCGGACCACGTCGGGCGCGGAATCGCGCCGGCTCAGGATCGGCGAGCCGCATTCGGCGCAGAACACGCGGTGGATGCCTTCGGCGGTGCTGAAGCTCTTCAGCGACGCCTCGCCCGCGACGAAGCGCAGGTCTTTCGCCGCGACCGGCGCGGTCACCGCGAAGGCCGCGCCGGTCGCCTTGCGGCGGCGCGAACAGTGGCAGTAGAGGGCCGCGCCGATCGGGCCGTCGATCTCGTAGTGGATGGTGCCGCAGAGGCAGGTGCCGGTGTGCAAGGTGGACTCCGTCGGGGTGGTGCGGAACTGTAGCCGGCCTGCGTCGCTGCACTACGCGAGCGGCAGCGCCTGCCGCACATGCGCCCCGAAGGCCGACACCAGCGCCGACGGCTGCTCACGGTCGAAGGCCAGCGCGATGCCGACCGTCGGCAGCGCCGGCAGCCCGGCATCGGCCGGCAGCACCTGCAGGTCGTCGGGCACGGCGGTCTGCGTCAGCACCGTGATGGCTTGGCCCGATCGCACCATCGCCACCAGCCCGGCGAGGCTGCTGCTCGCGCAGGCCAGCCGGTAGGCCCTGCCCGCGGCCTCGAGCGCCTGCCGCGGCGCCTGGTGGTCGAACGCATCCGGCGCGCCGAGCGCGAGCGGCAGCGGGTCGAGCGACGCAGCACTGCCGCCGCGCTGCCCCACCCACACCAGCGGCTCGCGGCGGATCACGTCGGCATCGTCCGCTGACGCCATCACCGACACCAGCGCGAGGTCGATCGCATGCCGCGCCAGCAACTCGCGCAGGCGCGGCGTCGGCGCGCACACCACCTCCAGCTGCACGCGCGGGTTCAGGCTCGCGAAACCGCGCAGCAGGTGCGGCAGGAACACCACCGCATAGTCGTCCGGGCAGCCGAAGCGCAGCACGCCCGACAGCTGCTCGCCGCGCAACTCGGCCAGCGTCTCGTCGTGCAGCGCCAGCAGTTGCCGCGCATGCGCGAGCAGCCGCTCGCCGGCCGCGGTGAGCGTGACGCCGCGCCCGGTGCGAAACAGCAGCGGCTGCTCGACCACGCCCTCCAGCCGCTGCATCTGCATGCTCAGCGCCGACTGCGTGCGCCCGACGCGCGCGGCCGCCTGGCCCAGCACGCCGGTCTCGGCAATGGCGACGAAGCTGCGCAGCAGGTCGATGTCGAGTGACTGGCCCACGGTATGAATTCTCCTGATGGCTCGTTCCAAAACTATTCGCTTCCCGAAGCGCGTGCCGGTGCGCAAGATGCCACAACTCCACCACGAGGCCCTCACCATCATGAGCAGGAACGACGACCCGCAGTTCTGGCAGCAAGCGCGCCGGCACCTGATCCGCTATGGCGGCAGCTTCGAGCCGCTGATCATCGAGCGCGCGAAGGGCAGCTTCGTCTACGACGCCGACGGCCGGGCGATCCTCGATTTCACGTCGGGGCAGATGAGCGCGGTGCTCGGGCACTCGCACCCGGACATCGCGGCGGTCGTCACCGAGCAGATCCACTCGCTCGATCACCTGTTCAGCGGCATGCTGTCGCGCCCGGTCGTCGAACTGGCGGCACGGATCGCGCGCCATGCGCCGGAAGGGCTCGAACGCTGCCTGCTGCTGAGCACCGGCGCCGAATCGAACGAGGCCGCGCTGCGCATGGCCAAGCTGGTGACCGGCGGGCACGAGGTGGTCGGCTTCACGCAGTCGTGGCACGGCATGACGGGGGCCGCGGCCTCAGCCACCTACAGCGCCGGGCGCAAGGGCTACGGGCCGGCCTCGGTCGGCTCGWTGGCCATTCCGGCGCCGAATGCCTACCGGCCGCGCTTCACCCACTCCGACGGCACGCTCGACTGGCGCCGCGAGCTCGACGACGGCTTCGAGCAGGTCGACCGCCAATCCACCGGTGCGCTGGCGGCGTTCAYCGCCGAGCCGATCCTCAGCAGCGGCGGCATCCTCGAGCTGCCGCCGGGCTACATGGCGGCGCTGAAACAGAAGTGCGTCGAGCGCGGCATGCTGCTGATCCTCGACGAGGCGCAGACCGGCGTCGGCCGCACCGGGCTGATGTTCGCGTGCGAGCGCGACGGCGTGGCGCCCGACATCCTGACGCTGTCGAAGACGCTGGGTGCCGGGCTGCCGCTGGCCGCCATGGTGACCACCGCGGCGATCGAGGAAGAAGCCCATGCGCGCGGCTTTTTGTTCTACACGACGCACGTGTCCGATCCGCTGCCGGCGGCGGTCGGGCTGAAGGTGCTGGAGGTGGTGGAGCGCGATGGGCTGGTCGAGCGCGCCCGCGTCGCCGGCGAGCGGCTCGCGCAAGGGCTGCGGCGGCTGCAATCGCGGCACGAATGCATCGGCGATGTGCGCGGCCGCGGCCTGCTGCTCGGGCTGGAGGTGGTCAAGAGCCGCGACACCAAGGAGCCGGCGTTCGAGCTCGGCGAGGCGATCACGCGCGAGTGCATGAAGCTCGGGCTCAGCATGAACATCGTCAAGCTGCCGGCGATGGGCGGCGTGTTCCGCGTGGCGCCGCCGCTGACGGTCAACGACGGCGAGATCGACCTGGGGCTGGAACTGCTGGACCAGGCGATCGGGACCGCGCTCAGGCGCTGAAGTACCCGTTGTCCCGCATGTCCTCCAGCAGGCCGGGGCCGCTCGGCTGCCATCCCAGCGTGCTGCGCGTGAGCTCGCTGCTGCTCGGGTTGTCGATCGCGACGAAGCGGGCGATCCAGCCGAAATGCACGAGCGCTTCGTCAGGCGTGAGGCTGCGCACCGGCAGCTTGAGCCCGCGCCCGATCGTTTCGGCGATCTCGCGCATCGGCACGCCTTCTTCCGCCACGCCGTGCAGGCGCGAGCCCGGCTTCGCGCCCTCCAGCGCCAGCCTGTAGAGCCGCGCCGCGTCCGAACGGTGCACCGCCGGCCAGCGGTTCGCGCCATCGCCGATGGTCGCGGCAAAGCCGGTGCGGCGCGCGATGTCGATCAGCGCCGGCACGAAGCCGTGGTCGCCGGTGCCGTGCACCGTAGGCGCCAGGCGCACCACGCTCGATCGCACACCGGTCGCCGCCGCAGCCAGCACCTTGGCCTCCGACGCGGCACGCATGTGGCCCGCGGCACCGGGCACCGGCGCGTCGGCTTCGGTGCCGAGGCGCCCGTTCGCCAGCAACGCCGTGCCGCAGGTCCCGACGAAGGGCTTGCCCGTTCCCTCGAGCGCCCGCAGCATCGCGTCCACCGCGCGCAGGTCGGCCTCGACCGACGCCGCATACGCACTGAAATCATGGATGAACGCCATGTGGATCACACCGTCGCAGGCCGTCGCGCCGGCGACCAGGCTGTCGATGTCGGCCAGCTCGCCGCGATGCGCCTCGACGCCCATCGCCTCCAGCGCGGCGACCGCCGCGTCGTTGCGCGCCAGCCCGAGCACGCGGTGCCCTGCGGCCTGCAGCTCCCGCGCAATGGCCGACCCGATGAAGCCGGTGGCTCCCGTCACGAATACACGCATACTGACTCCCGATGAATGAAGGGGCGTACTGTCCTTCGTTGCACGGGCCACGAAAAGCCGAGAACGTATACAGGTATGAGAGCTAACAGGCATGACGGCTGACACCCTGCCCGACACGGTGCTCACCCTCGGCGCGTTCCTGCGCGATCGCCGCGCGCGCCTGCAGCCCGGGCCCGATGCGCCCGGCCGGCGCCGCACGCCGGGGCTGCGGCGCGAAGAGGTCGCGACACGCGCCGCGGTGAGCGTCACCTGGTACACGTGGTTGGAGCAAGGCCGCGGCGGACCGCCTTCCGATGTAGTGCTGGAGCGGCTCGCGCACGCGCTGGAACTCGACGCCGCCAGCCGCGAGATGCTGTTCCTGCTCGCGCAGCAGCGGCCGCCACCGCTCAGCCCGGCTCCGCCGTCGGCGGTGGCACCGGCGCTGCAACGCGTGCTCGATTCGTTCGCCACCAGCCCCGCGGTCGTGAAGACGCCCACCTGGGACATCGTCGCGTGGAACGCCGCCGCTGCGGCGGTGCTGACCGACTACGCCGCGTTGCCCGTCGGCGAGCGCAACCTGCTGCGGCGCCTGTTCGGCGAGTTGCGCACCCGCGGCCACTGGCCCGACTGGGAGTCGGGCGCCCGCTTTGCGCTTTCCGTGTTTCGCATCGACGTGGCCCGCACCGGCGGCTCCGCCGAAGCCGCCGCGCTCGCCGCCGAGCTGCAGGCGTGCAGCGCCGACTTCCGCCGCATGTGGGCCGAGAACGAGGTGAGCCGGCATTGGGTCGGCCACAAGCGCATCACGCACCCGGTCGCCGGCACGCTCTCGTTCGAGTATTCGACCTACTCGGTCGATGCGGCCGACGGCTTGAGCCTGGTGGTCTTCACGCCGACCACGCCGGAGGTCACGCGCGCCATCGCGTCTCTTCTGCAGAAGTGATGCAGTGACTCAGTCCTGCGCCACGCGCACGACGAGCTTGCCGAAGTTGCGCCCTTCCAGCAGCCCGCGCAATGCTGCCGGTGCGTTCTCCAGCCCGTCGACGATGTCCTCGCGCAGCGTCACCGTGCCTTCGGCGACGCGTTGCGCCATTTCGCGGCGGAAGGTGTCGAAGCGCTCGCCATAGTGGTCGAGCACGATGAAGCCCTGCATGCGGATGCGTTTCTGCAGCAGCGCGGCGTGCACTTGCGGCAGGCGATCCGGCCCGGTCGTCGGCTCGGCCTCGTTGTAGTGCGCGATGAACCCGCACACCGGCACGCGCGCACCGACGTTCAGCAGCGGCAGCACCGCATCGAAGACGGCGCCGCCGACGCTCTCGAAGTACACGTCGATGCCGGCCGGGCACGCCGCGGCGAGGCGCTCGGCGAACTGCGCGCCGCCGCGGTCGATGCAGGCATCGAAGCCGAGCACGTCGACCGCGTACCGGCATTTGTCGGCGCCGCCGGCGATGCCGACCACGCGTGCGCCTTTCAGCCTGGCGAGCTGCCCCGCCACTGATCCGACCGCCCCGGTCGCCGCCGACACGACCACGGTGTCCCCGGCGCGCGGCTGGCCGATGTCTTCCAGCCCGACCTGCGCGGTGAAGCCCGTCATGCCCAGGCCGCCCAACGCGAGAGACGGCTGCGCCATGTCGCCCAGCACCAGCAGGTCATCGCCGTTCGACAGCGCGTGGTCCTGCCAGCCCGCGTTCGCGAGCACCAGCTCGCCCACCGCGAAGCGCGGGTGCCTCGACGCGATCACCCGGCTCACCGTGCCGCCGACCATCGCTGCGCCGATCGCCACCGGCGGCGCGTAGCCCGGGCCGACGGGCTCCATCAGGTTGCGCATGTACGGATCGATCGACAGGAACAGCGTGCGCAGCAGCACCTGGCCCTCGCCCGGCGCAGGCACCGGCTGCGTCTCGAGCCGAAAATCATCTACCGCCGGCAGGCCGTGCGGATGCGCGGCGAGCACGATGCGGCGGCTGGTGGTGTCGTTCACGGTCGTGGCCCCTCGATCAGGCCCGCACCGGCCGCGGCCCGTGGCGCAGCGTCAGCAAGGTGCCCAGCGTCAGCGCCGCCACCGCGAAGGCCGGCCCGCCGAGCGCGCCGATGTGGTCGACCAGCAGCCCGCCGCCGATGGCACCGCTCGCGATCGCGATCTGGAACGCCGCCACCAGCAGGCCACCGGCCCCTTCGGCCTGGTCGGGCGCAGCCCGCACGATCCAGGTCTGGAAGCCCACCGGGAACGCGCCGAACGCGAAGCCCCACAGCGGCACGGCTATCGCGGTGACCCACGACGAGCTGCCGCCGACCAGCAGCGTGGCCGCCAGCAGCGCGATCAGCACGCCACCCGCCACGATGGCATGGCGCTCGCTGCGCTGCGCGATCCAGCCGCCGGCGAAGTTGCCGAAGAAGCCGCCGATGCCGTAGCCCAGCAGCACCGCCGAGACCGCGCTCACCGACAGGTGGGTGACGTGCTCCATCAGCGGGCGGATGTAGGTGAAGCCCGCGAAGTGGCCCGACACCACCAGCAGCACGGCCAGCAGCGCCACGCGCACCGGCGGGCGCCGCAGCAGCTCGCCGAGCACGCGCAGGCTCGGGTTGTCGCGCGGCGGCAGCGCCGGCAACGCGAACAGCTGCACCGCGAGCGTCAGCACGCTGACGACGCCGGCCGCGACGAACGCGCTGCGCCAGCCCCACACCGAGCCCATCCACGCACCGATCGGCGCGGCGCCGACGGTGGCGACCGAGACCCCGGTGAGGATCACCGACATCGCGCGCGCGAACTGCGCCTCGGGCACCAGCCGCAGCGCCAGCGCCGCCGACATCGACCAGAAGCCGCCGAGCGCGATGCCCAGCATCACGCGCGCCACCAGCAGCACCGGCAGGCTGGTGGCGGTGGCCGCGATCAGGTTGGACAGCATCAGCAGCGCGGTGAGCGCCAGCATGACGATGCGGCGGTCGATGCGGCGCGTCAGCAGCGGGATCGACGGTGCGGCCACCGCGCCGACCAGCGCCGTGGCCGTGACGGCCTGGCCGGCCGCGCCGTCGGTGACGCCCAGGTCGGCGGCCATCGCGGTGAGCAGGCTCGCGGGCAGGAACTCGGCCGTGACGAGACCGAACACGCCCAGCGTCAGCGACGCAATGGCGAACCAGTCGGCATGGCCGGCAGGGGAATCTGGAAGTGCGATCGGGGCAGAAGACACGTTGCGCAGGCCGGGAGAAGGCCTTGTGGTGGACTGGGAACACAGCTTATGGCTAGGATCTCGGCGTTTGAATGCCGGAAGAGCCGAAATGAATGACTTTTTGTCCGACCGAGATCAACTGACCGAGATCCTGCTGGGGCTGCGGCTCGATGGCGTGGAGTACGGCCGCTGCGTGATGCGGGCGCCGTGGGCGGTGGCGTTTCCGGCGCAGCGCGCGGCGCGCTTTCATTTCGTCGGCAGCGGCGGCAGCTGGCTGCGCACCCCGTCGACCGACTGGAAGCGGCTGAACCCGGGCGATGCGGTGCTGCTGCCGCGCGGCAGCTTCCACATCCTGGCCAGCGCGCCCGACGTGCCGGCGGTGGACATCGATTCGCTGGCGCGGGTGGCGGTCTCGGACAACATCTACCTGGTGGGGGCCGAGAACATCGGGCCGGCGGTGCCAAGCGGCGAGGCCGACAGCGCGGTGCCGCCCGACGTGATGTTCTGCGGCGCGCTGCGCTTCAACCTCGACCCCTTGCACCCGCTGCTGACGATGATGCCGGACGTGATGCACGCGGGCGACCTCGCGACGCGCGACGTCACCGTGCCGGCGCTGCTCGAGGCGATGGAACGCGAGGTGGCGCTCGACCGCATCGGCGCCTGCGGCATCCTCGCGCGGCTGGCCGACGTGCTGGCGGCCAGCATCATCCGCGCGTGGGTGGAGTGCGGCTGCAGCGATTCCACCGGCTGGATCGCGGCGGTGCGCTGCCCGAAGATCGGCAAGGTGATCGCGGCGATCCATGCGCAGCCCGAGCGCGACTGGAGCGTGCCGATGCTGGCCGACCTGATGGGCTCGTCGCGCTCCAGCTTCGCCGAGGCTTTCACGCGCACGATGGGCGAGAGCCCGGCGAAGTACGTGGCCAAGGTGAAGATGTTCCAGGCGCGCCACTGGATCGCCAACGACGGCATGCGCATCGCGGTGGCGGCCGACCGGCTCGGCTACGACTCCGAGGCGTCGTTCAGCCGGGCGTTCAAGCGGGTGATCGGGCACCCGCCGAGCGCGTCGCGGGTGGGGGAGCGGGTGCCGGTGGGGGCCAGGGCGTAGAGAGCCCGTTCACGCAAGTGCCTCGCGAACGATCTCCGGATGCTTCATCGCAATGCGAATCAAGGTCTGGGCGGCGCCGGATGGCGATCGACGCCCTTGCTCCCACTCCTGCAGCGTGCGCTTGGAAATGCTCAACGCCTCGGCGAACTGGGCTTGCGACAAGCCTGTGTTTTCACGCGCCTGCACCACTTCGTTCGGCTCGACCTTCGTCGTGCGTGCAGCGCTGCCAGCCTTCATTTCACGCACCGATTGCAACAGCTTGAGCCCCAGAGCCTCACCGGAGGATGTTCGCTTCGAAGAAGGACGGCTGACCATGTTGGGTGGCAATGTACGTCTCGGACGTATGCACGTCAATGACGTACAGGCGTTCGACATCAGCTCTGCTGAGCTGCCGACTGCAACCGCGCATACCGCCCCGGTGCCTGCCCCACGTGCCGGCTGAAGGCCGTGCTGAAGGTGCTGGCCGAGCTGTAGCCGACGCGTTCGGCCACCTCGGCCATCGCGACGCCGCTGCGGCCGAGCAGGTCCTTCGCGAGGGCCATGCGCCAGCCGAGCAGGTAGGCCATCGGCGACAGCCCCACCGCGCGCGAGAAGCGCTCGAAGAAGACGGAGCGCGACAGAGCGGCCCGCTTCGCGAGTTCATCCACCGTCCACGCGCGTGCGGGCTCGCCATGCATGTCGCGGATCGCCGTGGCCAGGCGCGCATCGGCCAACGCGCGCAGCAGGCCCGGCGGTGCCGTGTCGCCGGGCGCGGAGCGCAGCGCCTCGATCAGCAGCACCTCGACCAGCCGCGACAGGATCAGCTCGCGGCCCGGTCGCTGCTCGATCGATTCGCCCCGCACCAGCTGCACCAGCAACGGCAGCCGCTCGACGCCGCGCACATGCAGCACGCTGGGCAACAGCGACACCATCAAGGCCGCATCCGGTGAATCGAACGCGAAGTACCCGCCGAGCATGCGCACCTCCGGCGGCCCGCCACGCCGGCCATGGCGGATCTCTCCTTCGGGCGCCGGCTGGACCAGGGGATCGACGAAGACCGGAACCGCCGGCGCGGCACTCGACATCGTGAACCCGGGCGTGGCCGGCATCAGCAGGAAATCGCCGGCCGCCAGCGTGATCGGCTCCTGTCCGTCGACGGCCAGCAGGCACTCGCCCTCGAGCATCGTGCAGAAGCTCGGCTGGCCGAAGCTCGAATAGCGCACCGCCCATGCGCCTGCGCCACTGATGACCTTGGAGTACACCGCGCGCGGCCGCAGCAGCGCGATCACCTCTGCCAGCGGATCCACCATGGCCGGACTCCTGCAAACGAATGTCGGACTGATGATTGTAGAGAGTCCTGACTTTCGCCGGTATCGTTCCGTCATCGTCAACACACCACCGAGGCACCGAATGAAAACCGTCCTGATCACTGGCTGCTCGTCCGGCTACGGGCTCGAGACCGCCCGCCACTTCCATGCGCAAGGCTGGAACGTGATCGCCACGATGCGCACGCCCCGCACCGATGTGCTGCMCACCGGCGAGCGCCTGCGCGTGCTGCCGCTCGACGTGACGCGGCCCGGCAGCATCGCCGCCGCCCTCGACGCCGCCGGGCCGATCGACGTGCTGGTGAACAACGCCGGCGTCGGGTTGTTCGGTGCGTTCGAGGTGACGCCGATGTCGACCGTGCGCGACATCTTCGAGACCAACACCTTCGGGATGATGGCAATGGCGCAGGCCGTGCTGCCGCAGTTCCGCAGCCGCCGCGCCGGGCTGGTGATCAACGTGACCTCGACCGTGACGATGGTGCCGATGCCGCTCGTCGCGGCCTACACCGCGAGCAAGACGGCGATCCAGGGCTTCAGCACCTCGCTCGCGCTGGAGCTGGAGCCGTTCAACGTCCGCGTGAAGCTGGTCGAGCCGGGGTACGGGCCCGGCACGCGCTTCACCGAGAACGGATCCGAGCGCATGCAGGGGTTGATCCCCGAGGCCTATGCGCCGTTCGCGCAGGCGATCTTCGCGTCGCTGGGGAACCCGGGCGCGGTGACCACCGCGGCCGATGTGGCCGACGCAGTGTGGCGCGCCGCGAATGATGCGAGCGGGCGGATGCGCTACCCGGCGGGTGYGGATGCGGTCGCGCTGGCCGGGCGGGTCGGTCTCAGCTGAGCGGCACTACAACGTCGACCAGTCACTGATCGCGCGGTGCAACTGAGCGCACCGCGATGTGCGCGCCGAGCACCGCCGTGGGAATCACGGTGGCCAGCGCGAACAGGTTGAACCACAGCGGCTGGTCGCCCCAGAAGAGCAGCCCGAAGGCCAAGCCGAGCACGCCGACCGCAAACCCGTTGAAATAGGGATAGCGCTTCGCCAGCCGTGCAGCGACAAAACCGCCGGCCATCGTCGTCAGGCTGCCGAAGACGATGTTGAACAGCAGGAAGCTCGGACTGCTGGTGACCGCCGCCAGGTCTTGCGACACCTGCTCGGCGGAGCGGCCGGTGACGGTGACCTCGTCGCTGTGCATCAACAGCAGCCCGATGCCGAGCAGCATGTCGAGCCCGATCGTCAACAGGAAGCCGAGCGCCACCGCCTTGGCGTTGATGCGGCTCACTGGGTGCGGGCCACGAAGAGCGGCGCGGCGGCCAGCGCAGGAAGCAGGGGAAGGGTTCTCAAGGCGGACTCCACGGACGAAGACCGCGTATTCTGCCCGCCGGGCACCGCGCCATGACCGATGAAACCGCATGAATCCCTATCACCCGCCAGAAGCCTCTCTCACCATCGAGCCGGTACCACGCCCCCAACGACCGCGTTTGCTCAAGGTCGGCATCGGGTTGCTGGCATTCGAGATGATCGGCAACCTTCTGCTGACTCTCGCTCATGTCTGGTTGCTCAAGCACTACCGGCCTGCCGAAGATTACTCGTCCTTGGTGGTCGCCTCGTTCGGCGTCGTGCTGTTGGAAGCACCCCTTCTATGGCTACTGGCACGCGGGGCCAACTGGGCGCGGTATGTGGCCGCCGTGTTGATTGCGTCACCCCTGTATGGCTATGCGTCCAGGTTCCCGCTTTCCGAGGTTACCGACGCCGTCGCCTACGAACTCGCCCGGGACGGAATCGGTCTCGGCCTGATGGTTGCTGGCTGTGCCCTGTTGTTCACACCCAGCGTGGCGAAGTGGTTCCACCAGGTCCGAACCTTGCGATAACGACCGCCATCGCCATTCGACATCAGTCGACGACCAGCTTCAGCCCGATCACCCCGGCCAGGATCAGCGCGATGCACAGCACGCGCAGCGGTGCCGCCGAATCGCCCATCGCCGCAATCCCGACGATCGCCGTGCCGGCTGCGCCGATGCCGGTCCAGACCGCGTAGCCGGTGCCCATCGGCAGCGTGCGCATCGCGAGCGACAGCAGCACGACGCTGGTCAGCCCGGTGGCCACCGTCAGCAGCGACGGCATCAGCCGCGTGAAGCCTTCGGACGACTTCATGCCCCAGGCGAACGCGATCTCGAGCAGCCCCGCGATGACGAGCAGCAGCCAGGCCATGTCAGGCCGCCTGGGCCGCTGCGGCGGGGGTCGCGCGGAACGCGACGCCGAGGCGGTTGAAGGCGTTCATCAGGCCGATGGCGTAGGTGAGGTCGGCCAGCTCCTTCTCGTTGAACTCGGCGGTGGCGGCCCGGTACTCGGCATCGGGCACGCCGGTGTCGGCGACGCGGGTCACAGTCTCGGCCCAGGCCAGCGCGGCGCGTTCGCGGACGCTGAACAACGCGCCGCCTTCGCGCCATCCCGGCACCAGCACCAGCTTGTCCACGGCGAGGCCCGACTTCAGCAGGTCGCGCGAATGCATGTCGATGCAGAACGCGCAGCCGTTGATCTGCGAGACGCGCAGGTAGACGAGGTCGATCAGTTCCTTCGGCAGTCCGCTTTTCTGGACGGCGGTGTAGACGCCGAAGTAGGCCTTGTAGCCCTCGGGGGCAGCCTTGGCGTAATCGAGGCGGTGGCTCATGACGATCCTTGCATGTCGTGTGATGGAAAGACGCCATCCTGCGCCGTCTTGGCCCATCCCAGAAGAGCCAAGAATTGCCTTGCCGACTGGGCCATGATCAGAGCAGGTCGACGATGCGCCTCGCGAGGTTCTCGGCAGTGCGCCGCGAATCGATGTTCGTGAAGCCGAGCAGCAACGCCGGCGGGCCGTCGCGGTCGAAGGCCCAGTCGGTCAGGGCCTCGGCGAAGAGACCGGCCTCGCGCATGCGCGCCGACAGCTTGCGATCGGAGCGCCGGGCCTGCAGCCGCAGGATCAGGTGCATGCCGCCGGGTTGCGGGTCGATGCGCAGGTGCCGGCCCAGCACGCTCTCGAGCCCGGCCACGGCGGCTTCGCGGCGCTCGGCATAGAGCCGGCGCATGCGCTGGATGTGGCGCGCGAAATGGCCTTCGGTGATGAAGGCCGTGACGATGGCCTGGCTCAGCTGCGGGCTGCCGCCTGCGAAGGCCTGGCTGATCTGCTCGAAGCGTTCGACCAGCGCCGGCGGCACCACCAGCCAGGCCAGCCGCAGGCTCGGGAACAGCAGCTTGCTGAAGGTGCCGGCGTAGAGCACGCGGCCGTCACGGTCGAGGCTTTGCAGCGCGGGCAGCGGGCGGCTGACGTAGCGGAACTCGCCGTCGTAGTCGTCCTCGACAATCCAGGCCTTGCTGCGCGCCGCCCAGTCGAGCAGCGCCAGCCGCCGGGGCAACGCCAGCGATACGCACAACGGGGCCTGATGAGACGGCGTGACGATCGCGCCCCGCGCGCGCGGGGCGCGCCGCAGGCCTTCGTCGACCACGATGCCGTCGGCATCGACCGGCACCGGCGCGGCCGTGATGCCCATGTGCTGCAGCAGCTCGCGCGTGGGCGGGTAGCCGGGGTCTTCGAGCCAGACGCGGTCGCCGGCCTTGAACAGGGCCTGGCCGATCAACTGCAGAGTGTGGCGGTAGCCGGTGGTCACGAAGACCTGCGACGGCGAGCAGCTGACGCCGCGCGACAGGTGCAGGTAGGCGGCGATCTCGGTGCGAAGCGCCGGCAGGCCGTACACCGAGGGATGCGCCATGTCGATGGGCTGCATCGCGCGCACGCAGCGCGCGCCCAGGCGCGCCCAGATCTTGCGCGGGAAGGCATCGAGGGCGGGCAGGCCCATCTGGAACGGCAGCGTGGTGTCGGGCCGGAAGCTGGGCTCGGCCGGGCGGGGGCTGGCAGGCGCTGGCGTTTGCGGCAGCGGCGCGCGCGGCTTCAGGTCGGGCGAGACGACGGTGCCGGCCTGGCCGCGGGCCTGGATGTAGCCCTCGGCGACCAGCAGGCCGTAGGCCGACTCGATGGTGC
>NZ_JBFUCB010000071.1:0-16120 GCF_056405435.1 Rhizobacter sp. P1_G5
GACGTGGTTGGAGCAGGGACATGAAGAGTGTGAGCAAGATGGCCGGCGCGTGCATGCTGGCGGCGCTGCTGGCCGCATGCGGCGGTGGTGGTGGCGGTGGTGACGATGGAGCCGATGCGGCGGCGCCGGTCGCGCCCGTGTCGGTGCAGCCGCCGGTGGACGAGGCAGCGGCCCCGCCGCCGTCCCCGGTGACGGCAGAGGCCTCCGGCGGCGCCGAGCCGCTGACCGAGCTGGCCGAGAGCGTGGCCACCGACCCGTGGGTGCAGACCTGGGTCGACGCCGATCTGGACGCCTACTACCCGACGCGCCCGATCCGGGTCAGCGTCACCGGGCAGGGCACGGTCGGCAACGAGGTGCGCGGCACGGTGGGGCCGATGAACTGCGTGCAGGGCGGCAGCAGCTGCGGCGTCAGCTACACGAAGTACACGACGGTCGTGCTGACGGCGGTGCCGAAGGCCGGCCAGGTGTTCCGCGGCTGGAGCGGTGCCTGCATCGGCTCCGGCACGCGCAGCACCTGCGAGATCCGCAACTACATGCTGCACAACGTCGGCGYGACCTTCGCTCCGGCCTGAACCGCCATGCCGGCCTCTAAACTGGCGGCATGGCACCGACCTCCCCGACACCCGATCCCACCGGGCGCGCCGCCGAGCTGCGCACCCAGCTGAACCACCACGCCCACCTCTACTACGTGCTCGATGCGCCCGCGTTGCCGGATGCCGAGTACGACAAGCTCTTCCAGGAGCTGCAGGCCCTGGAGGCGGCGCACCCCGAGCTGCTGACGCCGGACTCGCCGACGCAGCGCGTCATCGGTGCCGTGCTGCCCGGGCTGACACCGGTGCATCACGTCGTGCCCATGCTGTCCATCACGACGGAGACGGACACGACCGAGGGCGGTGCCATCGCCTTCGACGCCCGCGTGCGCCGCGAGCTGGGGTTGAAGGAAGGTGACGCGCCCGTYGACTACAACGCCGAGCTGAAGTTCGACGGGCTCGCCATCAACCTGCGCTACGAGAACGGCGTGCTGGTCCAGGCGGCCACGCGCGGCGACGGCGAGACCGGCGAGGACGTCACGCACAACGTGCGCACCATCGGCCAGATTCCGTTGCGCCTGCAGGGCGACGCCCCGCAGGTGCTGGAGGTGCGTGGCGAGGTCTACATGCGCCGCGACGCCTTCGAGGCGCTGAACGAGCGCCAGCGCAGCAAGGGCGACAAGACCTTCGTGAACCCGCGAAACACCGCGGCCGGGGCGATCCGCCAGCTCGATTCGCGCCAGGCGCGCGACAAGCCGCTGAGCTTCTATGCCTATGGCCTGGGCGAGGTGCAGGGCTGGGCGCTGCCGGCGACGCAGTCGGGCCTGCTGGATGCGCTGGCGGCCTTCGGCCTGCCGGTCAATGACATGCGCACGGTGGCGAGCGGCACGGCCGGCCTCGTCGCCTTCCACCAGCGCGTGGCCGAGGCGCGCGACGGCCTGCCGTTCGACATCGACGGCGTCGTCTACAAGGTGAACTCGTGGGAGCAGCAGCAGAAGCTCGGCTTCAAGACCCGCGAACCTCGCTGGGCCGTGGCCCACAAATTCCCGGCCCAGGAGCAGGTGACGACCTTGCTGGCCATCGACGTGCAGGTGGGCCGCACCGGCAAGCTGACGCCGGTGGCGCGGCTGGAGCCGGTCTTCGTCGGCGGCACGACGGTCAGCAACGCGACGCTGCACAACGCCTTCGAGATGCGCCGCAAGGGCGTGCGCGTGGGCGACAAGGTCGTCATCCGCCGCGCTGGTGATGTCATCCCTGAAGTGGTCAGTCGAGTAACGGATGTTGCGATTGTTGGCCAGGCTCGCGCGGGGTTTGCGGCGGCGGATGTGGTGAGTCCGACTGCTCGCCATCCTTATGTACCGAACTTCCACATGCCGCGCGCCTGCCCGATCTGCAGGAGCGAAGTGGCCCGCGAGAAGGGCGGCATCGAATACCGCTGCACCGGCGGGCTCTTCTGCCCCGCCCAGCGCAAGCAGGCCCTGCTGCACTTCGCCGGCCGCCGCGCGATGGACATCGAAGGCCTGGGCGACAAGCTCGTCGAGCAGCTCGTCGATGCCGGCATCGTGCTGAGCCTGCCGGGCCTCTACAAACTGGGCGTCGCCAAGCTGGCCGCACTGGACCGCATGGCCGAGAAGAGCGCGCAGAACATCGTCGACGCGCTGGAGAAGAGCAAGGCGCCGACGCTCGCGCGCTTCCTGTTCTCGCTGGGCATCCGCCAGGTCGGCGAGACGACGGCCAAGGACCTGGCGCGCCACTTCGGCACGCTGGACAAGCTGATGAACGCCAGCGTCGAGCAATTGCTGGAGGTGCCCGATGTCGGCCCGATCGTCGCAGCCAGTGTCCACACCTTCTTTGCCCAGCCGCACAACCGCGAGGTCGTCGAGCAGCTGCTGGCGGCCGGCGTGCAGCCCAGGGAGAGTGTCGGCGAGGCCGACGACCGCCCGCGTCCGCTGCTGGGCAAGACGCTGGTGCTGACCGGCACGCTGCCCACGCTCTCCCGTGATGAGGCGCAGGCATTGATCGAGGATGCCGGCGGCAAGGTCAGCAGCTCGGTCTCGAAGAAGACGCACTACGTCGTCGCCGGCGAGGAGGCCGGCAGCAAGCTCGAGAAGGCGCGCACGTTGGGCGTCGAGGTGATCGACGAGGCGGCACTGCGCGCGCTGCTCGCGCAACCCGGGTGACAACCCGGGCTCAACCCCCACTTGTTCGCTTGTCACCTCCCAAAAGGCAGGGCGGTGGCAGAAGGCGGGTGCGGGGAGGCTGTGGAGCGCCAATAAGGGCGGGTCGCCGGAGCTGGCTGATTTCATGGCCCGCGTGCGCAGCACGCTTCGTGAACTGACTGTCGCCCACTGTCTGACCACAACGAACGAAGTGAGTGGAGGGAGTTTGGGCGACGGGCCATGAAATCAGTCAGCGCAGGGCAGTCCTCGCCCCGCGAGGGGCGAGGACCGACCCAACCGGCGCACCACAGCCTCCCCGCACCCGCCTTCCGCGCCTACGGTGCCGCGGCGTGCACGGCCATCGCGAGCAGCGCCAGGCACCACACGATCAACGCCCCGGCCGGCAGGTCGAACGCCGACGACAGCGCCAGCCCGATCGCATACCCGAGCACCCCGATGCCATAGGCCAGCGGCAGCCGCCGCGCCTCGCGGTGCTTGCGCGTGCCCAGGCTGGGCACGATCAGCGTCGCGAACACCAGGTAGACGCCGACCAGCTGCACCGAGACCGTGACCGCCAGCGCGAACAGCAGGTAGAAGCCCGCTCGCTCGACCAGCGCGCGCGCACCGAACCACAGCCCGAGGATCGCGAGCGTCGCCACCAGCGGGATCGCGAGCTGCGTGTAGCTGACCCACAGGATCTGCCCGGCCAGCAGGTCGCGCAGGTGCTCGCCGCCGTGCGGGTTCTTCGCGAGCAGCAGGATGCCGGCGGTCGCGGCCAGCACGAACAGCACGCCGATCTGCGCCTCCTGCACGTCGGGCCATTTCTTCTCGGTCCAGGTCAGCAGCAGCGCGCCGGCCAGCGCGGCCAGCGCCGCGGCCACCTGCACCTGCCAGCCGCCCGGGTCGATGTCGAGCAGGCCGGCGACGATCACGCCGAGTGCTGCGATCTGCGCGATCGCGAGGTCGATGAAGACGATGCCCTTGCGCAGCACCTGCGCACCCAGCGGCACGTGCGTCGCGACGACCAGCAGCCCGGCCGCGAGCGCCGGCGCGAGGATCGCGAAATCGATCGGTGCCACCGTCATTTGGTGTTGTCCATCTTTGCGCCTTCCAGCAACAACGCAACGCTGCTGTCGAACAATCCGAACAGGTCGCCCGCCTTGTCATTGCCGCCGACGGTGAACGGCAGCGCGACGGCCGGGATCTTCGCGTGCTCCGACAACCACTTCGATGCGCGCGGGTCCTCGTAGGCGGCCCGCACCACCATCTTCGCCGGCTGCTGCGCGAGCTGCGCGCTCAGCTCGGTGAGGTGGCCCGCGCTCGGCTCGACACCGGGCTTCGGCTCCAGCGTCCCGATCTCGCGCACGCCGAGCCAGCTCCACAGGTAGCCCATGTTCTTGTGGTGCGCGACCACCACCACGCCCTTCAGCGGCAACGCTCGCACCTCCCAGCGCTGCAGCGCCGCGGCCCAGCGGGTGTTGAAGTCCTGCAGGCGCTGCTGATAGGTGGCGGCGTTGGCGGCGTCGAGCTGCGCCAGGCGCGCACCGAGCGCCGCCGCCACCTTCGCGATGTTGCGCGGGTCCTGCTGGATGTGCGGGTTGCCCTGCGCGTGCACGTCGCCGTCGCCGCGGTCCAGCCGCGTCGGCACCTCCAGCGGCGTGACGAAGCGGCCGGCCTCGAACATCGCCGGCGCGCCGGGCGAGAGCTTCGCGTTGCCCGATTGCTGGATCAGCACCGGCAGCCAGCCGATCTCCAGCTCCATGCCGGTGCACACCAGCAGGTCGGCACCGCGCACGCGCGCGATCAGGCTGGGCCGGGCCTCGATGTGATGCGGGTCCTGCAGCGCGGTGGTGGCCGACGACACGTTGAGCTTGTCGCCGCCGAGTTCCTTCGCGAGGGCGGCCCATTCGGGCTCGCAGGCGACGACGTTCAGCGCGGCCTGCGCGTTCGCTGCGAGGCCGGCGAGCGCGGCGAGCAGCAGGGGTTTCAGGAAGGAAGTCATGCGGTGTCCTAGAACGAGTGGGCACCATGGGCACCGAGGCTCATGATGTATTGGAGGAAGAGCTGCCGGTCGGTCACGTCGCCGCGGCTGCGGTCGCTGGCGAGCTGCAGCCGGAAGCGGCTGAATTCCGACAGCGAGTAGTCGGCCATCAGCGTGCTGCGCGTCGGCGTCGCGCGCTGCAGCACCGGCAGGTCGGCGGCGGCCAGCGTGCCGTTGTCGACCAGGCCGATCGCGAGGCTGCCGGCATCGAGCCGGTCGTACCTTGCGCCGACCCGCCACTGCGGCATGAACTGCCAGACGGCCTGCAGGTACCAGCCGCTCTGCGTGCTGCTGAAGCCGCCGATCGCCGCGGCCTGGGCCAGCGTGCCGTCTTCGGTACGGCGGAAGTACTCGCCCTGCAGCTTCAGGTTCTCGCGCGTCGCGTTGCCGCCCGGCGCCCATTTGTAGATCGCGTCCGCCACCCACGTCCTGCTGCGGCCGCTGAACGAGGCGCCGTGGTCGTCGCCGTTCGCGTCGAGGTCGTCGTAGCGCCGGTCCTGCGCGCGCTGGCGCAGGTAGGACAGGCCGGCGCGCCAGCTCGCGCTCTCGCCGAGGTCGTCGCCGACGTGCGCGAACAGCGCGGCCGAGCCGATGCCGTTGCGGCCGGTGTCATTGCCGGGGAAGGTGGCGCCGGAACCGATCTCGGCGCCGAGTTCGACGAAGCGCTCCGTGGGTGCGAGCCAGTGCAGGTGCAGCCCGTCGGTCTTCAGCGGGCCGCCGAAGAAGGCCTGGTAGGCGAGCGGCGCATCGACGAAATCCCAGGCATGCGCATGCTGGCTGTTCAGGTAGCCGATCGACGACAGGAAGCGCCCGCCCTTCAGCGTGGCACCGTCGAACAGGCCCTGGCGCTCGAACACCGCTTCCTCGACGCTGACGCTGTCGTCGCCGGTCAGCGAAAACGTCAGGTGGCCGCTGAAGGTCGGGTCGATGGTCGCGGCGAGCCCGAGTTCGGATTCGCCGAGCTGGAAGCTGCGCTTGCCGGGGCCGACCTCGCCGCCCGAGGGCATGAAGCCCTGGATGCGGTAGCGGGCAGGGTCCTGCGACAGGTTGGCGTAGGTGCCGTTGAGGATCAGCGAGATCGCCGGGTTGAAGGCCGATGCCGACGTGGCCGCGGCAGGGGCTGGCGCGGGGGGCGGTGCTTCGGCAGGCGGGGCGGCCGGCGCCGCCTGCTGCAGTTGTTGCAGCTTCTGCTCCAGCGCCTGCATCCGGGCCTCGTAGGACTGGCGCAGGTCGGCGATGTCTTTCTTCAGCTGCTCGACGTCCGATGCCGGGTCGGCGAGCGCGTTCGGGGGCCAGGCCAGCGCGGCGGCCAGGCCCAGCGAGGAGCCCAGCCCGGCGGCCCAGGTGCGGTGGAGTTGCATGGGGTGCGTCCTGCAGACGGTCTGCGGGTGATCGGGCGCCGGCAGGGCCCAGGAGGCGCGCCGACGGCGAAGACGGATCAGGCGTGCAGCGTCGGCGGGCCGCGGGCGCGGGTGGCGACCGGTGTGGCGCCGTCCCGCGCATCGGGCGGCAAGGGGGCGGCCGGCGGTGGGGTGACGGCGGGCGCCGTCCAGTCGAAGTGCGTCGGCATCGCCRCATCGAGCTGCGCGAACGCGAGGCAGGCGTCGCAGACCTTGTCGGATTGCGTCTGCCGCTCCTTGCCGGCCTGGGCGTGCCCGGGCGCGGGCAGCCCGTGCGACAGCGCATGCGCGAGCCACAGCTGCGGGGTCAGCAGGACCGACCCGACGAGCAGGGCAAGGCGAAGGAAGCGCAGGAGGGCCATCGAGGGTGTCGCGCGAGAGCGCACGCAGCGCCCGGAAAATAGCACACGCCGGCAGGGCGGCGCGCGATTCACGACAATGCCGGGTCGATGCGACGACTTTGCAAAGGACGCTGACCGATGACCGTGCGCGAGATCCTCAAGATGGGCGACCCCCGGTTGCTGCGCATTGCGCCGCCGGTGCCGCGCGAGCAACTGGGCAGCCGCGAGCTGCAGCAGCTGATCGACGACATGTTCGACACGATGCACCATGCCAACGGGGCCGGGCTCGCGGCGCCGCAGATCGGCGTCGACCTGCAGCTCGTGATCTTCGGCTTCAAGAACAACGCCCGCTACCCCGATGCGCCCGCGGTGCCGGAGACGGTGCTGATCAACCCGACGATCGTGCCGCTGTCCGACCTGCGGGAAGAGGGCTGGGAAGGCTGCCTGTCGGTGCCGGGGCTGCGCGGCATGGTGCCGCGCCATGCGCGCATCCGCTACACCGGCCTCGACCCGCAAGGCAACCTGATCGACCGCGAGGCCGAGGGCTTCCATGCCCGCGTCGTGCAGCATGAATGYGATCACCTGATCGGCAAGCTCTATCCCACACGGATCGAGGACTTCAGCAAGTTCGGGTTCACCAGCGTGCTGTTCCCGGACCTGGACCCGAACGACGACGACTGACGGCTTTTCGCCGGCCGTTTGCGAAGAAAGGTTTCTGCGGTCAGCCGCGTCACGGTCTGACACGTTGTGCCCCCTGGAACCTCACCGGTTCCACGCGGTCCCACCGGACCGTGACCATGCAACGTGAGGAGCTCGCCGTGCCGAACAGCACCCGAATCGCTACATCCGCCCGCATGGGCGCCTGGTCTGCACGCTGGCTGGGCTTCGTGGCTGGCCTGATGCTGATGTCCGTGCTGGCGGTGTTCGCGCAGCCCGCGCGGGCCGCCGACGAAGACCCGCCGGGCCGTGTCGGCCGGCTGTCCGAAGTCGACGGCGCCGTCKGGGTCTATGCCCCCGAGAGCGCCGAATGGATCGCCGCGGCGCGCAACCGGCCGGTCACCACCGGCGACCGCCTGTCGACCGAGAAGGATGGCCGCGCCGAGATCCGCATCGGCTCCACCACGCTGCGCATCGCCGCCAACACCGAGGTCGAGGTGCTGCAGCTCGATGACAACCACCTGAGCCTGCAGCTGCTCAGCGGCAGCCTGTCGGCGCGGCTGCGCACCCGCGAATCGGCCAGTGAATTCGGCGTGGCCACCGGCGAAGGGCGCTTTCGCACCGACCGCACCGGCAGCTACCGCTTCGACCGCATCGACGACACCAGCCAGGTCACCGTGGTGAGCGGCCAGGCGCAGTTCGAAGGCGACCGCACCGCGTTGACCGTGGTGCCCAATCAGCGTGCCGAGTTCTGGCGCGACAAGCCCGAGGCGCCGACGCAGTACAGCATCACCGACCCGGTGCGCGACCCGTTCTCCGACTGGGTGGCCTCGCTCGACCAGCGCGACGAGCGCAGCGTCTCGACCCGCTACGTCTCGCCCGAGATGACCGGCGTCGAAGACCTGGACCGCTACGGCCGCTGGGAGCAGAGCCCCGATTACGGTGCGATCTGGATCCCGCGCAACGTGGCACCCGACTGGGCGCCGTACCGCATGGGCCACTGGGCCTGGGTGAACCCGTGGGGCTGGACCTGGGTCGACGACGCGCCCTGGGGCTTCGCACCGTTCCACTACGGCCGCTGGATGTGGCACCGCAACGCCTGGTGCTGGACGCCGGGCACCTACATCGCGCGGCCGGTGTATGCACCGGCGCTGGTGGCGTGGGTGGGCGGGCCGAACCTGAGCCTGTCGATCTCGGTCGGCAACTCGCCGTCGGTCGGCTGGTTCCCGCTCGCGCCGCGCGAGGTCTACGTGCCGGGCTACCGTGTCAGCCCGCGCTACATCCGCAACGTCAACGTGACCCACGTGACCAACATCACCAACGTCACGAACATCATCAACAGCCCAGGTGCGGTGGTGCAGCAGACGAACTACATCAACCGCGGCATGCCGCATGCGGTGACGGTGGTGCCGGCGGTGGTGATGGAGCGCCGCCAGCCGGTGGCGCCGGCGATGACGCGCGTCAACGACCGCGTGCTGCGCGACATGGGGCGCGAACGGCCGCGCGTCGACGCGCCGGTGGCGATGCCGATGCCTGCGCGGGGCGAGGCCGGCGGGCGGCGCGTCGAGGATCCGCGCACCGGGCGCGTCAGCTTCGCGCCGAACCCGCAGCAGCCGGTTCCGCCGCCGCCGGGGCGCCGCGAGAACAACGGCGCCAACCTGGGCAGCACGCTCGTGCCCGGCAACGGCGCAGGCCGTGGCGACAACGGGCGCGACAACGGGCGCGACAACGGGCGCGACAACGGGCGCGACAACAACGGGCGCGGTGACAACAACGGCCGTGGCGAGAACAACGGCCGCGGCGATGGCGGCTGGGGCCGGCCGGAGCGGCCCGGCACGCCGGTGGCGCAGCAACCGCAACAGCAGCCGCAGCAACCTCAGCTGGGGCAGGCGCCGCAACAGCAGAGTCCGCAACCGCAGCAACAGCCCGGCTACACGCCGCGCCCGCGTCCGGGCCGTGACGTGCCCGATGCCGGCCAGCAGCCCGGCGGCAACCGCCCGCCGGTCGCGAACGCCACCCAGCCGCAGGCGCCGTCGGTGAACACGCCGGAGCGCCGTCATCCGATGCCGGTGAACCAGGAAGGCGAATCGCGGGGCCGTCCGCGGGTTGACCGCGGCGAGCGGCCTGCACCGGTCGGCGGCCAGCCGCAACTGCAGCCGCGCCCGGTGCCTCAGCAGCAGCAACCGGCGCAGCCCCAGGTGCAGCATCCGGCCGCGCCCCAGGTGCAACCGCCGCAGGCGCCGCAGCGTCCGCAACCGCAGGCACCGCAGCCGCCCCAACAGCCCCAGCAGCCGCCGCGCGTGCCCGAGGTGCGTGTGCCGCAGCAGGCGCAACCGCGCCAGGAGCAGCCGCGTGTCGAGCAGCGGCAGGAACGCCAGGACCGACCCGAGCGCCGCAACGAGCGCGAGAGCAACCGCTGAGGGTCAGCCGAGCATTGGTTTGAGGGCCGCCCAGACGTTGTTCAGCATCGTCGGGTGGGCCTTCGCGATCGGGTGGATGCGGTCGGGCTGGAACATCGTGTCGGCCTGCGGCGAATCGGCCACGCCTTTCAGCAGGAAGGGCACGAGGGCGGTGTCCTCCGTCTTCGCGACCTGGGCGAACAGCGCCGCGAAGTCGGCGCCGTACTGCCGCCCGTAATTCGGCGGCACCTGCATCCCGACCACCAGCACCTTGGCGCCGGCCTGCTTGGCGGCGCGCACCATCGCGAGCAGGTTGTCGCGCGTCATCGCGAGCGGCAGGCCGCGCAGCGCATCGTTGCCGCCGAGTTCGATCACGACGATGCCCGGCTGGTGCTGCTTCAGCAGCGCCGGCAGGCGCGAGCGGCCGCCGGAGGTGGTGTCGCCGCTGATGCTCGCGTTGACGACGGTGGCGGCGATCTTGTCGCGCACGAAGCGCTCGCCGAGCAGGGCGACCCAGCCTTCGCCGCGCTGCAGGCCGTACTCGGCCGACAGGCTGTCGCCGAGCACCAGCACGCGGCGCGGCGTGGCGGCGTGAGCCCCCGGCAGCGCGCTTGCCGTGGCAAGCAAGGTACAGTGAACCAGCAACGCGCGTCGCGTGAGCCGTCTACCTGCAGAAGCATTCATGTCCGAATCCATCATTTCCGTCGAGCGCGTCACCAAGCAGGTGCAGGACTCGACCGGTGTGCTGACCATTCTCCACGAGATCGACTTCGCGCTCGCCGCGCGGCAATCGGCGGCCATCGTCGGTGCGTCCGGCTCGGGCAAGAGCACCTTGTTGTCGATCATCGCGGGCTTGGACACGCCGAGCACCGGAACGGTTCGCCTGGCCGGCCACGATCTTTTCGCGCTCGGCGAGGACGCGCGCGCCGCGGTGCGTGCCGCGCAGCTCGGCTTCGTGTTCCAGAGCTTCCAGCTGCTGGGCAACCTGAATGCGCTCGAGAACGTGATGCTGCCGCTGGAGCTGCAGGGCCGCAGCGATGCGCGGGCCCTGGCCACCGAGATGCTGCGCCGTGTCGGGCTGGGTGAGCGGCTGTCGCACTACCCGAAGGTGCTGTCGGGCGGCGAGCAGCAGCGCGTGGCGCTGGYGCGCGCCTTCGTCGTGAAGCCGGCGGTGCTGCTGGCCGACGAGCCCACCGGCAGCCTCGATTTCGCGACCGGCGAGAAGGTGATGGAGCTGATGTTCGAGCTGAACCGCGAATCGGGCACGACGCTGGTGCTCGTCACGCATGACCGCAGCATCGCGGCGCGGTGTGACAGGCAGCTGCACATCGAGGCGGGGAGGTTGAATCAGCAGGTTCTTGCGTAGTTCTGTGCTTGCAAAGGCGCGTGGGGGGAGGCTGTGGCTCGCCGGCCGGTGCGGTCATCGCCCCTGGCGGGGCGATGACTTCCCTCCGCTGACTGGTTTCATGGCCCGTCGCCCAAACTCCCTCCGTTCGCTTCGCTCACTGTGGTCAAACAGTGTGCGACAGTCAGTTCACGAAGCGYGCTGGCGCRCGCGGGCCATGAAACCAGCCAGCTCCGGCGCCCCGTCCTKATTGRCGCTCCACRGCCTCCCCCCACGCGCCTTTGTGCCACCGCCCAGCTACTTTTTAGGTGACAAGCGAACAAGTGAGGGTTGATGCCCGGGCTGTCACCCGGGCCTGTTCTCCGCACGCATCGAGCCACTGGTTCGGCAAAGGCGGGGGCGGGGGGTGTGGGGAGCGCCAATYAGGACGGGGCGCCGGAGCTGTGCAGTTTGATGGCCCCGCGCGAAGCGCGATCGTGAACTGACTGTCGCCGACTGTTTGACCACAACGAACGAAGTGAGTGGAGGGAGTTTCGGCGACGGTTCATGAAAGCAGATGGCGCAGGGGAGTCATTGCCCCGCCAGGGGCGATGACCGCACCGGCCGGCGAGCCCCACACCCCCCGCCCGCGCCTTTGCGCGCGCCCATGCCAGCGCCCCCAGGAGTTCAGGGCGCGATCAGCGCGTTCAACGCCCGCAGGTCATCCGGCTTCAACTGCCCCGCCGCCTGCCGCAGCTTCAGGCTGTTGACCAGCACGTCGTAGCGCGCCTTCGCCAGGTCGCGCCGCGCGTTGAACAGCTGGGTCTGCGCGTTCAGCACGTCCAGGTTCACCCGCACGCCGACCTTGTAGCCGAGCTGCGTGGCTTCCAGCGCGAGCTGGCTCGACGACTCGGCCGCCTCCAGCGCCGTCACCTGCGCCTGGCCCGACTGCACGCCGAAGAAGGCCTGGCGCGTCGCCTGCGCGGTGCCGCGGCGCGCCGAGTCGAGCAGGTTGCGCGATTGCTCCTCGAGCTGCAGCGTTTCCTTCACGCGGTTCTGGATCGCGAAGCCGGCGAACAGCGGCACGGTCATCGTCACCCCGACGCTGGAGCCGGTGGTCCGGCCCGACACATCCACCGGCTTCGTGATCGAGGCGTGGCCCCGGCTGTAGCTGCCGGCCAGGTCGACCGTCGGCAGGTGGCCGGCACGCGCCTTCTCGGTCTCGAGCTTCGCGATGTCGTAGCCCAGTTGCGCGCGGCGCACGGTCGGCGCGGTGTCGGTCTGCGACACCCAGGCTTCGACGTTGTCCGGTGCCGTGGCCGGCAGCGCGACCGGGGTCRCCAGCGGCTTCGGCGTGACGCCGTCACGACCGACCAACTGGTCGAGCGCGATGCGCTTGGTGCGCAGGTCGTTGTCGGCCGCGATCTCCTGCGCCCGGGCCAGGTCGAAGCGCGCCTGCGCCTCGCGGGTGTCGGTGATGGTCGCGGTGCCGACCTCGAAGTTGCGCTTCGCCGAGGCCAGCTGCTCGGCGATCCCGTTCTTGTTGGCCTGTGCGGTGGCCAGCGCGTCCTGCGCCGCCAGCACGTCGAAATACGTCTGCGCGACGCGCACGATCAGCTCCTGCTCGGCGGTCTCCAGGTCGGCGCGCGAGACTTCGACACCCAGGTCGGCCTGGTCGATGGACTTGTCATTGGCGCGGTTGAACAGCGTCTGCGACGCGCTCAGCTCGCCCGTGGTCGAGGTGCCGGTCGAATCGCCGCTGGCCGGCGATTCGCTGTCGCTGCGGCCGGCCTGCAACTGGGCCTGGACCTTCGGCCGGCGCAGCGCATGCACCTGGTCGGCCCGGGACTGCGTCGACTCGGCCAGCGCCTTCGCCGCCAGGTAGGTCGCGTCGTAGCCGCGCGCCGTGTCGTAGAGCTCGGCGAGGCTTTGCGCCTGCGCGAAGGGCACGGCACCGAACAGGACGGCGCAGGCCAGCATCAGGCGGCTCGGCTTCGGCAAACGGGTCAGGGACACAGCGGACATGGGACGTTCCTTGCGGGATGGGTGATCAGGAATCAGTAGAGAGGCACCGACGCGTCGACCTCGCGCGACCACGCGTCGATGCCGCCGGCGATGTTGTACACGTCGGCATGGCCCTCGCGCTCGAGGAATGCGACGACCTGCAGACTTCGCATGCCGTGGTGACACAAACCCAGGATGGGCTGCGCCGCGTCGAGCTCGGCCAGGCGCTGCGGGATCTCGCGCATCGGGATGCAGACGGTGGGCACGCCCGGCACGGCGAGCGCGGCGGTCTGCACCTCCCACGGCTCACGCACGTCCAGGATCACCGGCCGGGTGTCGGGGCCGAAGCTCGCGAGGAGCGCGTGCACGTCGGTGACTCGAACCTGTTGCATGTCGCGGTGTGTCCTGTGCCGATCAGAAATGGAAGCGCGACGGCTCGTCGAAGCCCAGCAGCCGCGGCGCGACCGTGTCGAACAGCTCGACGCTGCGGAACTCGGCCTCGCCGACGCGCGTGACCAGCGTCGCGCGCATCACCGGCTCCTGGCCGACGATCGCGGCGAGGCGGCCGCCGACCTTCAGCTCGTTCAGCAGCGCCTGCGGCACCGCGGCGACCGAGCCCGACAGCAGGATCACGTCGAACGGACCGGCCGTCGGCAGCCGCTTCGAGCCGTCGCCCTCGACCACGTTGACGTTCGCGACCGCGGCGCGGCGCAGGTTCTCGGCGGCCAGGCGGGCCAGCTCGGGCACGATCTCCAGCGTGACCACCTGGCGCGCCTTGTGCGACAGCAGCGCGGCCATGTAGCCCGAGCCGGCGCCGATCTCCAGCACGCGCTCGTGGCGGCGCACGTTCAGTTCCTGCAGCAGCCGGGCCTCGACGCGCGGCGCCAGCATCTGCTGGCCGCCCGGCAGCGGCACCTCGGTGTCCATGAAGGCCATCGCGCGGTAGGCGGCGGGCACGAAATCCTCGCGCTTGATCACGCCCAGCAGCGTCAGCACGCCGGGGTCGAGCACGTCCCACGGGCGGATCTGCTGCTCGATCATGTTGAAGCGGGCTTGTTCGACGTTCATGGCGGCGTTCCTCCGGAAGCAGGCTGGGGTTGGGGCAAACCCGGCATTTTAGGGGGCGCCCACCTGCGTCTGGCCCATGTCGCGAGGTCGTCGAGATAGCAGTAGATGACGGGCACCACCACCAGCGTCAGCAGYGACGAGGTGATCACCCCGCCGATCACCGCCTGGCCCATCGGGGCGCGCTGCTCCGAGCCCTCGGACAGCGCGAACGCCAGCGGCACCATGCCGAAGATCATCGCGAGCGTCGTCATCAGGATCGGGCGCAACCGCACCTCGGCGGCATGCAGCAGCGCCTGCTCGCGGGTCATCGGCGGCTCGCCGTGGTCGAGCCCGTGCTCGCCGCGGTGCTCGCCGGCGCGCGAGCGGATCGCGAAATCCACCAGCAGGATCGCGTTCTTCGTCACCAGCCCCATCAGCATCACSAYGCCGATGATGSWRAACATSKWSAGCGTSGAGCGGAACAKCAGCAGSGCSAGCACCACRCCGATCAGSGTCAGCGGCAGCGAGSTCATCAGCGCSAKCGGCTGCARRAARCTSYKGAACTGGCTSGCSAGGATCATGTAGATGAACACCACCGCCAGTGCCAGCGCACCCACGGCGTACGCGAACGATTCGTTCATGTTCTTCGTCGAGCCGCCGAACACGTAGCGGTAGCCGGGCGGCCACGCGATGGTGTCGAGCGCGCGGCGGATGTCGGCCGACACGTCGCCGGAGCTGCGGCCGTAGGCGTTCGCGTCGATGTTGATCTCGCGGTTCAGGTCGCGCCGGTTGATCTGGTTCGGGCCGGTCGACGGCGTGATGTCGGCCACCTGCGACAGCCGCACCGAGCGCGCCGATCCGTCGGCCGCCGCGGCGACGTTGATCGGCAGGCGCTGCAGGTCTTCCAGCGTGTTGCGGCTGTCGGGCGCGAGGCGCACGTTCACGTCGTAGTTCTCGCCGTCGGGCGCACGCCAGTTGCCCACCGTGGTGCCGGCCACCAGCGTGCGCAGGCTGTTGGCGAGCGCGTTGACGTTCAGTCCGGCGTCGGAGGCGGCGTCGCGCTTCACGTCGATCGCGACGGTCGGCTTGTCGGGCTTCAGCGTGGTGTCGAGGTCGACCAGGCCGGGAATGGCGCGCAGCTTCACGTCGAGCTGGGCCGACAGCCGCGCGAGTTCGGCCAGGTCGGCGCCCTGGATCGAGAACTGCAGGCTCTTGCCGCCACCGAGGTCGGTCGGGCCGATGTTGGTGACGGTGATGCCGGGGATGCGCGACAGCCGCTCGCGCAGCGGCACGCTGAGCTCGTTCAGGTTGCGGCTGCGGTCCTTGCGGTCGACGAGGCGGATGTAGGTGGAGGCGTAGATCTTGCCGAGCGCGTTGCCGCTGTTGATCGTGGTCACCGTGTGGCGCACCTCGGGCATCTCGCGCAGCATCGCGTCGACCTGCTTCGCGCGCATCTCGGTGACCTCGATCGACGAGCCGACCGGCGTGTAGAAGTTGACCTGCGTCTCGGAGAAGTCGGCCTTCGGCACGAACTCGGCGCCGAGCACCGGGATCAGGAAGAAGCTGCCGACGAAGGTGGCGAGCGCGATGCCGAGCGTCGCGAGCTTGTGCGCGAGCGCCCAGCCGAGGATCTCCTGGTAGGCGTGCGACAGCCACTGCGTGAAGCGGTCGAACACGCCGGTGACGCGGCCGATGGTCTTGTCGTAGAGCGTYACCGGCGGCCCGTGGTGCACGCCGTGGGCCTGCGGATCGTGCCAGATGCTCGACAGCATCGGATCGAGCGTGAAGCTGACGAACATCGAGATCAGCACCGCCGCGACGATGGTCAGCCCGAACTCGTGGAAGAACTTGCCGACGATGCCGCCCATGAAGCCGATCGGCAGGAACACCGCGACGATCGACAGCGTGGTGGCCAGCACCGCGAGGCCGATCTCGTTGGTGCCGTCCAGCGCGGCCTGGTGCGCGCTCTTGCCCATCTGCACATGGCGCACGATGTTCTCGCGCACGACGATCGCGTCGTCGATCAGCAGCCCGACGCACAGGCTCAGCGCCATCATCGTGATGGTGTTGATCGTGAAGCCGAACACGTACATGAACAGGAAGGTGCCGATCAGCGCGATCGGCAGCGTCAGGCCGGTGATGACGGTCGAGCGCCAGGAGTTCAGGAACAGGAACACGATCAGCACCGTGAGCGCCGCGCCCTCGAACAGCGTGCGCT
>NZ_JBFUCB010000072.1:0-16072 GCF_056405435.1 Rhizobacter sp. P1_G5
TTCATCTCGCGGCAGACGATCGAGATCAACATCAACAAGGTGGAATCGATCCAGGTCGACCAGACGGTGATGGGGCRCATGCTCGACTACGGCTCGCTGCTGATCTCCGGAGCCGGTTCGCCGCAGGCGCCGCTGAACGGCATCTCGAAGCCGCTGGCCTTCCGGCGCGCGTTCATGGAAGCGCAGGACGGCGCCTCCCACCGCTGATGGCATCGCTGAGGAGATCCGCCATGCCGACCTTCGCCGCCAACCTGAGCCTGATGTACACCGAGCACGATTTCCTCGACCGCTTCGGCGCCGCGGCGCGCGACGGCTTCGAGGCGGTCGAGTGCCTGTTCCCGTACGACGTGCCGGCGGCCGAACTGAAGGCGCGGCTGCGCGACCATGGCCTGGCGCAGGTGTTGTTCAACGCGCCGCCTGGCGATACCGCGCAGGGCGAACGCGGCCTCGCGTGCCTGCCCGGCCGCGAGGCGGCCTTTCGCGAAGGTATCGAACAGGCCCTCGCGCTGGCCGGCGAGATCGGCTGCCCGCGGCTGCACGTGATGGCGGGCATCGCGCCGCCCGAGGTCGACCGCGCCTGGCTGCGCGAGTGCTATGTCGCCAACCTCGACTGGGCGGCCGGCCATGCGGCGCCGCTCGGCATCGAGCTGACGATCGAGCCGATCAACACGCGCGACATCCCGGGCTATTTCCTGAACCGGCAATCGGAGGCGCATGCGGTGGTCGTCGAGCTCGGGCGGCCCAACCTGAAGGTGCAGATGGATCTCTACCACTGCCAGATCGTCGAGGGCGATGTCGAGATGAAGCTGCGGCAGTACCTGCCGAGCGGCCGCGTCGGCCACCTGCAGGTGGCGGGCGTGCCGCAGCGGCACGAGCCGGATGTCGGCGAGCTGAACTGCGCCCACCTGTTCGACGTGATCGACGAGCTCGGCTGGAGCGGCCACATCGGCTGCGAGTACCGCCCGCGCGCCGGCACCTCGGCCGGGCTCGGCTGGTGGCGTCAGCGTTCGGCCTGAACGGCGGCCACCTGCGCGATCAGGTTCGACACGCCGGCCGCGACATGGCCTGAAGGCACATGGGCCGAGGCATTCTCGATGTGCCCGGTCTGGTCGTCGAAGAAGAAATCGGGCTCGAACTCGCGCAGGAACTCGCCCTTCGGCAGCCCGCCGAGGAACATCGCCTCGTCGATCTCGATGTGCCAGTCCATCAGCGTGCGGATCGCGCGCTCGTGCGCCGGGGCGCTGCGCGCGGTGACGAGCGCGGTGCGCACCCGCATCGCCGGCGAGGCTTGGCGCTGCAGCAGCTGCAGCGCTTCGAGCAGCGGCTTGAACGGCCCGGCCGGCAGCGGCTTCAGCGCCTTGTCGCGCTCATGGGCCTGGAAGGCATCGAGCCCGCCGCTCTGGAACACCTGCTCGGCCTCGTCGGAGAACAGCACCGCGTCGCCGTCGAACGCGATGCGCACCTCGTGCGGATGGGCGTCGGACGCGCGCGCCGAGTGCGGGTAGACGCGGGCGGCCGGCACGCCGGCCTCGAGGGCCGAGCGCACGTCGGCCTCGTTGGTCGACAGGAACAGGTGCGCATTCAGCGGCCGCAGGTAGCGCCACGGCGATTCGCCGCGCGTGAACACGCCGCGCTGGATCGGCAGCCCGTAGTGCTGGGCCGAGCGGAACACCCGCATGCCCGACACCGGGTCGTTGCGCGACAGGATCACCACCTCGACCGAGGCCTGCGGCGACGCCGCGTTGAACGCGAGCAGCTTGTTGACCAGCGAGAACGCGACGCCGGGCTTGGCCGGTTCGCCGACGCGCTGCAGCTGCAGCTGCATGTAGGCGCGGTCGTCCTTGGCTTCGAAAAGCTGGTTCTCTTCTTCGAAGTCGAACAGGGCGCGCGAGGAAATGGCCACGACGAGCTGGCCGGCGAGGGTGGCGGGCATCGCCGGATGATACGGGCGGGGCGCGGTGAAACAAACGAAACAAGGCCGGCCGTTRCAGAAACGGTGTTGATACCCACCGCTTCGACACTGGCGGCATCCGAACACCAACAACGCCTGGAGCCCCCCATGACCGCGACCCTCGTCACCACCACGCTGCAACGCCTGTTCTCGCGCCGCGCCGCCGCCCCGGTGCGCCGCCCGTCGCGTGTCGCGGTGCAGCGCGCCCGCTTTGCGCAGGCGCACCGGCTGGAATTCGCCGACACCCGGCCGGTGGTGTTCCGCATGCACCTGAGCCTGTGAGCGGCGCGCGATGAACACCACGCCGACCGCCACCGAATGGATCACCGCGGTGCTGAGCGGCGCGAACCGCGCCGGCATTGCGCCGCCGGACCGATATGATCCGCCGCGAACCCCCCGTGACACACCGCAACGAGGCATCTTCCCCATGGCGTCCGGCGTGCAAGCCGCCACCCCTGTCGTGCTGGTCGTCGACGACGAGCCGGAGATCCGCTCGCTGCTGAGCGAGTACTTCGGTCGCCACGGCCTCGTCGTGCGCACTGCGCGGGATGCGGCGCAGGCGCGCGAGATGCTCGCCGAATCGCTGCCCGACCTGGCCATCCTCGACGTCAACATGCCGGGCGAGAACGGCCTGTCGCTCGCGCGCTGGCTGCGCGAGCGCCACCCGCACATGGGGCTGGTGATGCTGACGACCGCCGGCGAGTCGGTCGACCGCATCGTCGGCCTGGAACTCGGTGCCGACGACTACGTGCCCAAGCCGTTCGAGATGCGCGAGCTGCTGGCGCGCATCCGCGCGGTGCTGCGCCGCGTGGCGCTCGCCACGCTGGCACCGCAGGTGGCGGCGGCCGCCTCGCAGCCGACGCCGAGCAAGCGCGTGCGCTTCGGCATCTGCGAGCTCGACCTCGACCAGCGCCGGCTGTTCGCGCTCGACGACCGCCACGAGGTCGAGATCAGCGCCGCCGAGTTCGACCTGCTGGCGCTGTTCGCGCGCCACCCGAACCGGCCCTTGAGCCGCGACCAGATCATGGAGCAGGCGCACAACCGCGGCTGGGACGTGTTCGACCGCTCGATCGACCTGCGCGTGATGCGGCTGCGCCGCAAGATCGAATCCAACCCCGACAAGCCGGAAGTGCTGAAGACCGTTCGCAACGTGGGCTACGTCTTCGTGCCCCACGTCGCGGACGCATGACCGGACTCCAGCGCGAGTTCAGCTGGACCGGCCGCCTGCGATGGGGCGAGCGCCCCGAAGCAGCGGACGGTGCGGCGCTGGACCCGGCGCTGATGAGCTCGCTGCTCGACCACATCACTGCGCGCGTCGCGGTGATCGACCGCGGGCACTGCTACCGCTACGCGAACGGCGAGGCGGCCGGCTTCTTCGGGCTGACGCCGAAGCAGATCACCGGCCGGCACCTGGCCGACGTGATCGGCCGCGCGTCGTACGAGGGCTACCTGCCGTGGGCCGAGCGCCTGTTCGGCGGCGAATCGCTGCGCTGGCAGGGCTGGGTCGAGTACCCGGTGCGCGGCCGGCGTTTCATCCAGGAGACGATGGTGCCGTACGGGCCGCCCGGCGAGCCGGTGCAGGCGATCGTGGTGTTCGGGCGCGACCACACCGAACTGAAGCTGCACGAGGAGGCGCTGGCGCTGCAGGTCGAGCAGCTGCGCGCCAGCGAGGCGTTGAAGTCGGCGATCGTCGACCATGCGCTGGCGGCGCTGATCTCCACCGACGGGCAGGGCTGCATCGTCGAGTTCAACCCGTCGGCCGAGGCGATGTTTGGCCGCACGCGCGCCGAGGTGCTGGGCCGGCGCGTCAGCGAGGTCGCGATGCCCGAGCGCTACCGCGCCGCGCACGATGCCGGCATGGCGCGGCTGGCCGGCGGCGGCGCGCCGCGTGTGCTGGGCCGGCGCATGGAGCTGTTCGGGCTGCGCGCCGACGGCCGCGAGTTTCCGATCGAGATGGTGCTGTGGCGCAGCGACGTCGGCGGCACGGTGTTCTATACCGCATCGATGGTCGACGTGACCGAGCGGCATGGGGCGGCGCAGCAGATCGAGCGCCAGCGCGAGGCCTTGCGCCAGAGCGAGAAGCTGACCGCGATGGGCAGCCTGCTGGCCGGCGTCGCGCACGAGCTGAACAACCCGCTCGCGATCGTGATGGGGCGGGCCAGCCTGCTGGAGGAGAAATGCGAGGACGCCGCGCTGAAGGCCGACGTGCAGCGCATCCGCGAGGCGGCCGAGCGCTGCGGGCGCATCGTGCGCACCTTCCTCGACATGGCGCGCAGCAAGCCGCCGCAGCGCGGCACGGTCGACATCAACGACCTGGTGCGCGCCGCGGTGGAGATGCTGCACTACGGCTACCGCTCGCACGGCATCGAGCTGGAGACCGAGCTCGAGGCGACGCTGCCGTCGATCCACGCCGACGGCGACCAGGTCGGCCAGGTGGTGCTGAACCTGCTGATCAATGCGCAGCAAGCGCTGGCCGGGCAGGCGGCGCGGCGCTGCGTGCGGGTGCAGACGGGCGTCGAGGCGCGGCGCGACAACCGGGCGCAGCGGGTGTGGCTGCGCGTCGCCGACAGCGGGCCGGGCGTGCCGCCCGACCATGCGGCGCGCGTCTTCGAGCCGTTCTTCACGACCAAGGCCGAGGGCATGGGCACCGGGCTGGGCCTCGCGGTGTCGCGCTCGCTGGCGCGCGAGCACGGCGGCGACCTGATCCTCGAGGCGGCCGGCCCGGACGGCGGCGCGAGCTTCCGGCTCAGCGTGCCGGTCAGCGGCGTGGCCGACGAGGCGGCGGCGGTGCCGCGCGCCGAACCGGCCGAGGCGCCGGCACGTGCGCGGCTGCTGGTGGTCGACGACGAGGCCGAGCTGCTGGGCCTGATGCGCGAGATGCTGGAAGGCGCGGGCTACGACGTGGCGACTGCCGAATCGGGGGCGGTCGCGCTGGCGATGCTGGAGACTGCGCGCTTCGATGCGATCGTCTCCGACCTGCGCATGCCCGACATCGATGGTGCGTCGCTGTGGCGCGAGGTGAGCCGGCGCCGGCCGCGGCTCGCGCGGCACATGCTGTTCGTGACCGGCGACACCTTGTCGCCCGATGCACGCGAGTTCCTGAAGGAGGCGCGCTGCACCGGACTGGACAAGCCGTTCTCGAAGGCGGACCTGCTGGCGCGGGTCGCGGCGGTGGTGGCCAGTTCAGCCTAGCCATTTCTGATGACCTGGGTCAGCTGATCGAAGATCGCATTCTCTAGTGACCGAAGCTCAGCGAGGAGTAGACCTTGAGGAGGATAAGTACTGGCCTTGTGTTGTCGATATTCGGTGGTCTTCGGGGTGTAGCTCTTGGAGAGGTCTCGCAAATGCTGAAGTGACACTGATGCGGGAAGCCCAAGCTCCGTTGCGCGATGACTCAGCTTGTCGAGGTTGTGACCAAGTTTGAGCTTGAGTTCATCCAGTGACACGCCGCGTTTGACGAGAAAGCTCTTCAGGAGCAGTTCACCGGCATGGCCGAGAAGGTAGTAGGTGACCAGTGACACGTTGATCCTTGAGGGAGGCGTCGCCTCAAGGATTGAAGCTGCTTCGAGATATTCCGTGGCGAGCGAGAAAAGACTCGCTTCGTCTTCGTTGGGCGGAGGCGTTACGGAACTCATCGCGGGATGCTAATCTTTTGCGTTTGAGGCGTTCCTATTCGGGCACGCAAAGGAGGAATCAATGAGCAATAGATCTCCGGCTCCACCCGCTCCTCAACGAGTACGTGTGAATGGCGGTATTTCAGTTCCAACGATGACCAAAGCGCCGCCCCCGCCGGCACCCCCACCTCCGCCCCCGAGCTCTAGTGGTACCTCCGGCAGCAAGTGAGGCATTTGAGCAGTGACGACACCAACCGATGAGGTAAAGAAGCTTCATACAGATTTCGTCGCGGAGATCCACAAGCGCGAGATTTCCAGTTCGGAGAACTTCGACAAATCCGTGCTCACGTTTTCGAGTGCGGGCTTGGCGCTTTCGGTCGGTTTTTTGAAGGACTTCATCCCGATTGGCTTGGCGGAGAAGGTCTGGTCCCTCTACGCCTCTTGGTGGCTCTTCACGGGTGCGACCTGTGCGACTATGGCGTCGTTTCTTGTGAGTAGCTATGCGCTGGCGCATCAGAAGAAGCTGGCCTATCGGTACTACATCGAGGGCGTTCAATCGGCGTTTGAAGGAACCAATCTTTGGGATTTGTGGACCAAGCGCCTCAATCTCTTCTCCGGAGGGGCTTTTCTTCTGGCTCTGATTCTGACGGTCGTTTTTATTTCCACCAACCTTGAAAGGGCAGGCGACATGAAGAACCAAAACACCGCAAACAAAGCATCCTCTCCGGATCAGCGTAGAGGCCTGACTGTGCCTACGATGCAGCCGGTTCCGCTCGCTCCTGCGACTGCACCTAGCCAGCCTGCTCCCAGGTCCTCGCAGCCAGCGACTTCTACGCCTGCACGCAAATCGTGACGAGTAGGACGGTCGTGGCGATCTAGGCGGTCGTCATTGGCGTCAACAAGCACGTCGATTGACCATTCTGGAGTTGAAGGGATCGCCGATCTTTCCATTGAGCGCRTATCCACAACCAACGCGCCTTCGCTAGGCACACTTTCTTTCGGCGCTCTGGTCGGACCAACCACCGCTTCTTGTTTGCCTAGACAAAGTTCTGCGGCAGATCGAGTTCGGACTGCCTACAGAGGTGTTGCCTATGCTTCGCTTGCCGGCGCCTCTCACGTCAGGTCAATACTTGGCTTTGCATCGGGCGAGCGTGACAAGCATTGAAGCGGTAAACGCTACGGAGGATGCACGCCTGCTCGCCGTCCTCGGTCCGACAGATCTTGCAGCGCTTCTACCTATGGTGGTCTAGGCCATCGCGCCTTCGCGCGCGGCCTCGATCATCGTGCGCGACACTACGCCATACATCGCTGCCCACGCGTCGTGCACCGAAGGCGTGAACGCATCGCCGAGCCCGTCGCGCAGTGTCTTGATCAGCGCGGCGCCGACGGTCGCGTAGTGCTCGGCGTGCACGCCGTAGCCGGCATGGCGGCGGCCGAGCAGGCGCAGCGCCGCATGCAGCGTGTACGGATCGTCGAGCACGCGGATCGCCGCGGCCAGCATCGTCATCAGGCGCTCGCCCTGGTGGCGGATGTCGGTGCGGAACAGTGCGCRCAAGCCGGGGTCGGCGGCGAACAGGTTGTCGTAGAACTGCTGCGCGGTGTCGGCCGCGTGCGGCTGCACCAGGTTGAAGCTGTGGCGGATCAGGTGAATCTCATGCGGGGTCATGCGGTGGTGTCCTTGCGGTGTCTGTCGACTGAGCCGCAAGGATGCCGACCGATTGATTCGCCGCCGTTTCGACGCCGGCCCGGGCGTGTTTCGTTGGTTGCCGCGTGCGGTGTCAGGCGCCAGCGGTGCGCCAGCGCAGCGTCACCGAGAGGCCGTGCCGCGCCGGTCCGGCCTGCGTGTCGTCGTGCAGGCCATCGCCCAGCTCGATGCGCGCGCCGAGCTGCCGCGCCGCCGCCTGCACGATCGCGAGGCCCAGGCCCGAGCCCGAGCCGTTCGATGCCGAGGTGGCGGCTGCACCGCGCCGGAAGCGCTCGAACACATGGGCCCGCTCGGCCGGCGCGATGCCGGGGCCGTCGTCGCTGACGTCGAGCACGCACTCGCCGCTGCCGTCGGCAGGCATGGCCAGGCTCACCTCGACGCRCCCGGCCGGCCGGCCGTAGCGGATCGCGTTGCCGACCAGGTTGTGCAGCACCGTCTCGACTGCGTGGCCGGGGCTGTGCACCGGCAGGCTGTCGGGCCCGGCATAGCCCAGCTCGATGCCGCGCGCCTGCGCCTCGTCGGCATGCAGCGCCAGGCAATCGCGTGCCACGTCGGCCAGGTCGATGTGCTCCAGCCGCTGCTCGACGCCGGCCTCCAGCCGTGCCAGCGCCAGCAGCTGGTTCACCAGGCGCATCGAGCGTGCCACGCCGCGCTCCAGGCGCTGCGTCGCGGCGTCGCGCTCGGCGGCGTCGCGGCTGCGCTTCAGCGTGTCGCATTGCGCGGCGATCACCGCCAGCGGCGTGCGCAGTTCGTGCGCCGCGTCGGCCAGGAAGGCACGCTCGCGCTGCAGCAGCGCCTGCAGCCGCGCCAGCGTGCCGTTCAGCTCGTCGACCACCGGCCTCAGTTCGCGGTAGGGCTGTGCGACCCGCACTGGCTGCAGGTCGGCCGGCGAGCGTGCGGCCAGGTCCTGCGACAGGCCCAGCAGCGGGCGCAGGCCGGTGCGCACTGCGAACCACACCGGCAGCAGCAGCACCGGAAAGCCGATCAGCAGCTGTGCCACCGTCACCGCGCTCGACAGGCCGGCGCCCAGCACCTGGTCGCGCGCCGCGACCGACTGCTGCACGTCGATGCGGCGGGCATGGTCGGCTGTCCAGCGCCGGTACACATGCTGCGCGTCCGGTCCCTCGCCCACCACGAAGAAGCCCAGCCGGCCATCGTCGGCCAGCGGCGCGGCCTCGCTGCCGCCGCGCGCGACCAGCCGGCCGGCGGCGTCATGCACCTGGAACCCGAGGTAGCCGCCCTCGGCACCGACGCGCTGCCCGTCGGCGGCGATCTTCAGCGCCGCACCGTGCAGCGCCGCGTCGGTCGGCAGCGTTGCGTCGGCCAGCACCTGCTCGACCACCTCGCCGACGCTGCGCATCTCCTTGTCGAACTCGCCGGAGCCGGTGGCCACCATGCTGATGTGCGCCAGCACCAGCATCGTGCCCCAGGCCAGCACGTAGGCCACCAGCAGCGCCAGCAACAGCCGCCGCGTGATCGACGGCGTGGTCAGGCGGCCCATCATTCGACGACGCTGTAGCCGACGCCGCGCACGGTGCGGATGCAGCCCTCGCCGAGCTTGCGGCGCAGGTTGTGGATGTGCCATTCGAGCGCGCCGAACTCCATCGGCTCGTTCAGCGGCATCACCGCGCGGGCGAGGCGGTGCTTGGACACCACCTCGCCGGCATGCCGGGCCAGCTCRGCGACGATCTGGAATTCCTTCGGCRACAGCGCGGTCAGCGCGCCGTCCACCCGCACCTCGCGGCGCAGGCTGTCGATCTGCAGCGCGCCCACCGTCCACACCGCCGAGGCATGCCCGCCGCTGCGCCGCGTGACGGCGCGGATGCGCGAGGCCAGCTCCTGCGGGGCGGCCGGCTTGATCACGTAGTCGTCGGCCCCCGCGTCGAGGCTGGACACGCGGGCGTCGAGCGCGTCGCGGGCTGTCAGCACGATGACCGGCAGCTTCAGCCCGGCCCGGCGCCAGCGCTGCAGCAGGTGCAGGCCTTCGCCGTCGGGCAGGCCCAGGTCGAGCAGCACGCAGGCGAAAGGCAGTGCGTCGTCGGCCGCAGCGGCCGTCAGGGCTTGCGCATGGGTGACGCTGCGCACCCACTCGCTGGTCAGCCCGTGGCCGGCCAGCGCGCGCTGCAGTTCGGCGCCCAGTTCGAGGTCGTCTTCGACGAGGAGGAGGTGCATGGCAGCGCAGTCTAGTGGGACGACCCTGGGCATTCCCTAAGGTGGCGGCGGGCACAGTGCCGCCATTCCATGCCACCCCTGTCATCCATGCCGAATTCCCTGATCGCCCGCACCCTATACCAACCGTCGCTGCTGGCCGCCGCCCTCGTCGCGACGACATTGCCTTCGTGCGCCCAGTCGCAGACGCCGCCGGCCCCTCCACTCGGCCTGAGCGGCAGCGTGAGCCTGGGGGTGGCGACGATGCCCCGCTACGAGGGCAGCCCGAACCGCCGCACGATCGCCGCGCCCGACCTGTCGCTCAGCTACCGCACGGCGGACTGGGGCCACGTCGACCTCGACCACGCCGGCCTCGGCTGGACCTTCTTCGAGCAGGACGCACTGCGCGCCGGCCTGCTGCTGACCGCCGACCCCGGCCGCAAGGACAGGAACGTGTCGGGCCTCGGTCCGGCCGCCGGTGACGACCGCCTGCGCGGCATGGGCGACGTGCGCGCCAGTGCGGAAGCCGGCGTGACGGCGGGCTACGGGCCGCTCGGGCTGACGTACCGCAAGTCGCTCGGGCAGCGCGGCCACCAGGGCGCCCAGGTCGATCTCGGCGTGTCGTGGCCGGTGCCGCTGAGCGATGCGCTCGCGCTGAGCCTGAACGCCGGCGCCAGCTGGGCCGACCAGCGCTACCTGCAGGCCTACTTCGGCGTGACGCCCGAGCAGTCGGCCGCCAGCGGCTACGCCGTCTACACGCCGAAGGCCGGCCTGCACAAGGTCGACCTGGGCATCGGGGCGGAGTACCAGCTGCAACCCGACCTGAAGCTGAAGGCCTTGGCTGGCGTGTCGGCGCTCGGCGGCGACGCGAAGAACAGCCCGATCGTCAGCAAGAAGACCGGTGCCACCGGCTACGTGGGGCTGGCCTGGCTGTTCTGAACGCTGGCGCTACTGCATGAAGCCGATCGTCGATTTCTTCGTGCCGGATTCGGGCAGGTCGTCGCAGAGCACGTGATCGCGGCGCGCGAGCTTCGCGTTGCCGAAGGCCGTCATCCAGGCGCGGCGCATCTCGCGCGGCGCCATCTCGCCCATGCGGTCGAGCACCTCGTTGCGCGGCTCCGCCTCAAAGCGCTCGCCCCAGGCGTGGTCGCGGCGGATGCCGTCGTACAGCCGGGCGGCGATGCGGCGGGCCGCGTCGCGGTCGGGCGCCTGCACCTCGTAGACGTTCATGCGGTTCAGGATCGGGTCGGGGATCGCGCGGCCGTCGTTCGCGGTGGCGACCCAGATCACCTGGCTGGCGTCGATCGGCACCTCGGCGAACTCGTCGACGAAGCTGCCGGCGGTGTCGTGCTCGAGCAGGCTGTACAGCGCGCCGAGCGGGTCGTAGGCGTGTTCGCCGCCGGCCTTGTCGATCTCGTCGACCACCATCACCGGGTTCGCGTACTGGCCGTCGACCAGCGTCTCGAACACCTTGCCGGGGCGTGCGCCCTTCCACTGGCTGGAGGCGCCGCTCAGCACCCAGCCGGCGGTCATCGAACTCATCGACATGAAGCCCATGCCGGTGCCGAGCAGCTGCGAGAGTTCGCGCGCGAAGTGGGTCTTGCCGACGCCGGGCGGGCCGAGCAGCAGCAGCGGGGTGATCTCGAGCGCGTCGCGGCTGTCCTCGCACAGCGCGAGCTGGCGTTTCACGTCGTCGAGCACCTCGCTGAAGTTGGGCAGCTCGTCGTAGAGGTGGTCCATCGCCGGCAGGCCGGACGGTTTCACCTGGAAGCGCTCCGGGCCCTTCTCGAGCATGCGCTCGTAGGTGGAGCGCAGGCTCTCGTGCTCCTTGTGCGGCAGCTTGTCGAGCTTGCGGCCGACCTCGTCGACCCGGTAGAGGCTGCGCATGCGGGCAATCGGGATGCCGCCTCGCGAGGATGACGACACCGGGACCAACTGCTTGGATGCGCTCATCGAAGACCTCCAGAAGACGCAGACCTTGGTGCTCATTGAAGCAAAGGTGTCCGGAAGACAGCACTTGATGAATACCCGGAACACCGCCCAGTTCTGGTGGTGCGGGCATGCATGACCCATGCCAGCGAGCGATCAAGCAACACCCGGGGAACCGGCTTTGCCGGGCCCCTTGGGTGGCGCCCCCTCGGGGGGCAGGAGCGCAGCGACGTGGGGGCTCTATTTCACCCAGGTGTTCAATTGGATGATCGGCAGCAGCACGGCGAGCACGATCAGCATCACCGCCCCGCCCATCGCGACGATCAGCAGCGGCTCCAGGATGGTCGCCATCGCCATCGCGCGGCGCTGCACTTCCTGGCCGAGCTGCTTGGCGGCCCGGTCCAGCATCTGCGGCAGTTGCCCGGTCTGCTCGCCCAGCCGCGCGAACATCGACAAGAGCCCCGGGAAGCGCTTCTTCGCGGCCATCGCCGACGCGAACGGCGCGCCTTCGCGCACCTGCACCAGCGCATCCAGCGCATCGGCGCGCATCGCGTGGTTCGACAGCGTCTCCGCCGCCGCCTGCAGCGCCTTCAGGATCGGCACGCCGGCGTTCGCCAGCATCGCGAGCGTTCCGGCGAAGCGCGCCGCGTTGTAGCCGCGYGAGAGCTTGCCCACCAGCGGCAGCGTCAGCCAGCTCGCATCGAACTGCTCGCGGAACAGCGCGTTGCGCAGCATCAGCCGCAAGGTCACCACGCCGCCGATGATCGCCAGCAGCAGCAGCCAGCCGTAGCTGCGCAGGAAGGCACTGATGTTCAGCATCATCGTGGTGATCAGCGGCAGCGCCCGCTTCGAGCTGGTGAACACCGAGGCCACCTGCGGCACCACGTAGGTCACCAGGAAGATCACGATCACCACCGCGATCAGCGAGACGATCGCCGGGTACAGCGTCGCGCCGATGATCTTCGACTTCAGCTGCTGCCGCTCCTCCAGGTCGTCGGCCAGCCGCTCCAGCACGCGGCCGAGCGCACCGCTCTGCTCGCCCGCACCGACCACCGCGCGGTACACGTCGTCGAACTCGCGCGGCGCGCCGGCCAGCGCACGCGCGAACGGCGAGCCGCCGTTGACCTCGCTGCGCAGGTGGGCGATCAGCTCGCGCTGCTTCGGGTCTTCGGCCTCGTCGCTGAGCGCCGTCAGCGCCCGCTCCAGCGGCAGCCCGGAGCCGACCAGCCCGGCCAACTGGCGCGTCCACACCGCCAGCCCGGTCGAGCTGAACACGCGGCGCACCATCTTCAGCCCGGTCGGCTGCGTGCCGGCCGACGCGACCTGCGTCACCTCCAGCGGCACCAGCGCCTGCGCGCGCAGCTGCGCGCGCGCGGCCTTCGCGTTGTCGGCTTCCAGCAGGCCGCTGTTGGTCTTGCCGGCGGCGTCGATCGCCTCGAACTTGTAGGCGGGCATGGTTGCTAGTCTTTCGTGACGCGCATGACCTCTTCGAGCGAGGTCACGCCTTCACGCACCAGGCGTTCGCCGTCCTCGCGCATCGAGCGCATGCCGCCGGCCTCGGCGGCGACGAACAGCTGCGATTCGGCCGCCCTGCTGTGGATCAGCGCGCTCACCTTGTCGTCGGCCACCATCAGCTCGTAGACGCCGGTGCGGCCCTTGTAGCCCGAGTTGCCGCATTCGCTGCAGCCCACCGGATGCCAGCGGCCCTTGGCGTCCTGCTTCTTGCAGTGCGGGCACAGCTTGCGCACCAGGCGCTGCGCGAGCACGCCCAGCAGGCTGGAGCTCAGCAGGAAGGGTTCGATGCCCATGTCGGTGAGCCGGGTCACTGCGCTCGGCGCGTCGTTGGTGTGCAGCGTGGCGAGCACCAGGTGACCCGTCAGCGAGGCCTGCACCGCGATCTGCGCGGTCTCGAAGTCGCGGATCTCGCCGATCATGATGACGTCCGGATCCTGCCGCAGGATCGCGCGCAGCGCCTTCGCGAAGGTCAGGTCGATCTTCGCGTTGACCTGCGTCTGGCCGATGCCGCCGAGGTCGTACTCGATCGGGTCTTCCACCGTCAGCACGTTGGTGGTCGCGGTGTCGACGCGGCCGAGCGACGCATACAGCGTCGTCGTCTTGCCCGAGCCGGTCGGGCCGGTCACCAGCACGATGCCGTGCGGCTGCTGCACCAGCGCATTGAAGCGCTGCAGCGTGTCGCCGCCCATGCCCAGGCCTTCGAGCGTGAACTTCGATTCACCCTTGTCGAGCAGCCGCAGCACCGCGCGTTCGCCGTGCGCCGACGGCAGCGTCGACACCCGCACGTCGACCGCGCGGCCGCCGATGCGCAGCGAGATGCGGCCGTCCTGCGGCAGCCGCTTCTCGGCGATGTCGAGCTCGGCCATGATCTTCAGCCGCGAGATCAGCGCCGCGTGCAGCGCCTTGTTCGGCTGCACCACCTCGCGCAGCGTGCCGTCCACGCGGAAGCGCACCGAGCTCGAGCGCTCGTAGGGCTCGATGTGGATGTCGCTCGCGCCGTCCTTCGCGGCCTGCGTCAGCAGCGCGTTCAGCATGCGGATGATCGGCGCGTCGTTCGAGGTTTCCAGCAGGTCCTCGATGGCCGGCAGGTCCTGCATCATGCGGCTCAGGTCGACCTTGCTCTCGACCTCGCCGATCACGACGGCCGCGCTCGATTCGGCACCGGCATAGGCGGCGGCGATGCGGTTGACCAGCGTCGAGGCCGGCTCGCGCTCCAGCGCGTCGATCGAGTACAGGCGCAGCACCTCGCTCAGCGCCGGCATCGACACGGTCTCGGGCGCCCACAGCACCAGGCGCTCGCCGTCGTCTTCCAGCAGCAGCGTGTGCGCCTTCGCGTAGGTGTAGGGCAGGGGGTGACGTGAGCCCATGGCTTATTGCCCCGGCTGGCTGGCGGCGGGATCGGGGGCCGAGGCACCCGACGCCGGTGCCGCCGCTGATGTCGGGAGAGCCGGGTTGCGGATCGGCTTCGGCGGCGGCGCGCTCAGCGCCTTCGACGAATCCTGCAGCGTGTTCAGCGGCGGCAGCACCGGCGATTCATTGATCGGCGTGATCCAGCTGTTGCGCGGCTGCTCGGCCTTCTGCTGCGCGCGGATGGTCTCGTAGCGGTCCAGCGAGACCGCGTTCGAGGTGGCCGCGTCGCGCATCACGATCGGGCGCAGGAACACCATCAGGTTGGTGCGCGTCTTCTGCCGGCTGGTGCTGCGGAACAGCGCGCCCAGCACCGGGATATCGCCGAGCAGCGGCACCTTGTTGTTGGTCTCGGTGAACCTGTCCTCGATCAGGCCGCCGAGCACGATGATCTCGCCGTCGTCGACGACCACCGTCGATTCGATCGAGCGCTTGTTCGTGGACGGGCCGGCGCTGGTGGTGCCGGGCGCGACCTTGTCGGACAGGCTCGACGATTCCTGGAAGATCGTCATGCGCACCGCGCCGTTCTCGCCGATCTGCGGCTTGATCTTCAGCGTGATGCCGACGTCCTTGCGCTCCACCGTCTGGAACGGGCTGGTGGTGGCGGTGCCGGTGTTGGTGAACTGGCCGGTGATGAACGGCACGTTGCTGCCGACGATGATCTTCGCTTCCTCGTTGTCGAGCGTGATCAGGTTCGGGGTCGAGATGATGTTGCTGTTGGTCTGGCTCTGCAGCAGGTTGGCGATGGCGGCCAGCCCGTACTGCCCGGCGAACTTGCGGATCACGCCGATGTTGAAGCCCTCGCCGAGGCCGGCGGCCACGCCGGTCGCATCGATCTGCACCAGGTTGCCCTTGCCGCTCTTCGGCGTGAAGTTGGTGCCGCCGACGATGCCGGTGGAGTCGCCGCTCTTGCCGATCAGGCCCTGCCACTGGAAGCCGGCCTCGGCGGCGTTGTCGCCGGTCACCTCGACGATCATGCTTTCGATGTAGACCTGCGCGCGGCGCGAGTCGAGCTGGTCGATCACCGCGCGCAGCTGCTTGTAGACCGGCTCGGGTGCCGTGATGATCAGCGAGTTGCTGGCCGGGTCGGCCTGGATCATGCCGCCGGTGGAGGGCGCTGCCGACGGGGTGAGCGGTGCCACCGCCTGCCCGCCGCCCTGCGGGTTGTTCGGGTTGGCCGCCTGCGACAGCGCGGCCGTCGGCGAGCTGCCGCCACCGCCACCACCGCCGCCGCCGGTCGAGCTGAATGCGGCGCGCAGCACGGTGGCCAGCTTCACCGCATCGCCGTTCTTCAGGTAGACGACGTAGATGTTGCCCATCGGGTTGTCGCCCACCATCGGCTTGTCGAGCTTCTCGATCACCGCCTTGATGTTGGCCATGCGCGCCGGCGTCGAGGCGCGCACGATCAGCGCGTTGCTGCGCGCATCGACCAGGATCGACGAGGTGGCGCCGCCGCCGGGCACGCCGCCCGRCACGCCGGTGCCGCCGTCGCTCAGGCGCTGCACGACGGTCGCGAGGTCGGTGGCGACCGCGTACTTCAGCGGGATGATCTCGACGTCGCCGGAGCTCGGCGTGTCCATCGCGGCGATGATCTTCGCGATGCGCGTCAGGTTGTCCGCGTAGTCGGTGATCACCAGCGTGTTGTTGCCGGGGTTCGCGTTGATGGTGTTGTTCGGGCTGATCAGCGGGCGCAGCACCGGCACCAGGTTGTTCGCGTTCTCGTGGCTGAGCTTGAAGATCTGCGTCAGCACCTGGTCGCCCTGGCGCGACACCGAGCCGACCGAGACGGTGCCCGACTGCAGC
>NZ_JBFUCB010000073.1:0-16046 GCF_056405435.1 Rhizobacter sp. P1_G5
TCCTGCTGCGGCGCATGCGGCACAAGAGCGATTTCCCGGCGATGTCGGATTCGGTGGTGCGCATCCAGCGCGTCGCGAACTCGGAGACCGAGAGCCTGGCCAGCCTGTCAAGCGAGATCCTGAAGGATGTCGCGCTGACCAACAAGCTGCTGCGGCTGGTGAACACCGCGCACTACGCGCAGTCGGGCGGCGGCAGCATCAGCACGGTGTCGCGCGCGGTGGCGCTGATCGGCTTTGCCGGCATCCGCAACATCGCGCTCAGCCTGGTGCTGCTGGAGCACATGCACGACAAGGGGCATGCGAACCAGCTGAAGGAGGAGTTCCTGCGTTCGCTGATGGCCGGCTCGCTGGCCAACGAACTGCTGYCGGGGTCGAAGGAGGGCGAGGAGGCCTTCATCGGCGCGATGTTCCAGAACCTGGGCCGGTTGCTGACGGAGTTCTATTTCCCGGACGAGGCGCGCCAGGTGCGYAAGCTGACCGGCAGCAAGGGCGTGGGCGGCTCGACGATGGGCGAGCATGCGGCGTCGATCAGCGTGCTGGGCTTGAGCTTCGAGGAGCTGGGGCTGGGCATCGCGAAGGCCTGGGGATTCCCCGAGAGCCTGCAGCGCTGCATGCGCCGGCCGGTGGGCGATTTCCCGACGCGGCCGTGCGAGAAGGCCGACCGGTTGCGCTGGATCGCGATGGCGGCCAACGAGGTGACCGACGCGATGATGCAGGCCGAGCCGGGCCGCGCGAGCAGCGCGATCGCGGCGGTGGCGCAGCGCTATGCACGCGTGCTCGAGATCAGCCCGCGCGACATGCAGGCCGCGGCGCTGCTGGCGCAGCAGCGGCTGGCCGGGCTGGCGCAGGCGATGAGCCTGAGCGTGCAGCCGGGCTCGCCGGTGCGGCGCCTGCTGGAGCAGCCGGGCGGCAACGGCACCGCGAAGACCATCGTCAGCGATGCTGACAGCCTGGCGGGGCACGAGCTGCAGGCGACGATCGCGATCGACGTGACGGTGCCGGAGCAGAAGCCGTTCGACCAGGACGCGGCGGCGGCGATGCTGGGTGCGGGGATCCAGGACATCACGAACACGATGGTCGAGGACTTCAAGCTCAACGACGTGTTGCGGATGATCCTGGAGACGATGCTGCGTGCGCTCGGGTTCCGGCGCATCGTGTTCTGCCTGCGCGATCCGAAGACCGAGATGCTGACCGGCCGCTTCGGCATGGGCGAGGACGTGGACGGCGCGTGCAAGCAGTTCAAGGTGGCGCTGAAGCCGGCACCGGGCACCGCGCCCGACCTGTTCAGCGCAGTGTGCCTGAAGGGGGCCGACACGCTGATCTCGGATGCGACGGTGCCGAACATCGCGGCGCGGCTGCCGGCGTGGTACCGGCAGCAGGTGAATGCGCCGGCCTTCCTGCTGCTGCCGCTGCTGATGAAGGGCGCGCCGTTCGCGCTGATCTATGCCGACAAGGCACAGCCCGGCGGCATCGACCTGGGGGAGCGGGAGCTCTCGCTGCTGCGCACGCTGCGCAACCAGGCGGTGATGGCGTTCAAGCAGTCGCGCTGAGCGTCACGGCGAGGGGCTGGGCGGGTGCGGCGTAGCATCGGCCGCATGCGTATCTACGTGGTTTCTTATGCGGCAGCGCTCATCGTGCTGCTGGCGCTCGACGGCTTGTGGCTGGGGTTCATCGCGATCGACTGGTACCGCGCTGGCATCGGGCATCTGATGGCAGAGCAGGTCAACGTCGCCGCGGCGGCGGTGTTCTACCTGCYGTTCCCGATCGGCGTGGTGGTGTTCGCGGCGATGCCGGCGCGGGATGCGTGGCATGCGGCGCGGCTGGGTGGCCTGCTTGGGCTCCTCTGCTACGCGACCTATGACCTGACGAACCTAGCGACGCTGAAAGGGTGGCCGGTCGGGATCACGGTGGCTGATATCGCTTGGGGGACGTTGGTGGGGGTGTTGTCGGCGAGTGCTGCGCGATGGAGTTTGCGTCGCACAGAGTGATTCGGCATCCGCCGTTGCCGGATATACACGGATTATTGTGCGCCTGCAACAGATAATTGCAATGTCATTGAGGTATTGAAGATCCTGAGGACAAATGACCTCGAATGGAACTGAGTGGAGGCCGATGTCACACAGCGTATTGACGGCGGTTCATTCTCTTCGAGGTGTAGTAATGTTTGGTGTCCACTTTAAAAAAGACAATGTGCAAGATTTTGGGCTTGCGCGAGAGAAGGCTCTGAAAAAGCTGAAGGGTGGTATCCACGACAACGAGCGTATTGATCTTGTTCGGACAGAAACCGGGTACAAGGTTTCACGACGGTCTGTTCTGTTTGGAAAGGGCGGAGTGAGTCTCGAAGCCAAAAAGTTCCTAAACACTTTGGATCTCTATGCTGAACCAAAGGCAAGAGTCGGAACTGTCGGGCGGAAGGACTCTATAAAAATCCTCTCGCAATGCATTGATGGGGCGTCGAAGATGGAAGAGGGCGGGGTCCTGTGGAGGTCGCCGACCGAAATCTATACTCCTTGTGGATTCATTTCGGGGAAACCGGAATGGAAGGTCATGCAGCAGGTCGGGAAAGACGGAGATCTATTTGTGGTCATGGATGAGCCAGATGGGGGCATCACGGATCAAATGCGCAAGACGCTCAGGAGTGCCGTCAATGGAGGAATTTCTTGGGGGGATCTGAAAAAGATAGAAATCGGAGGGTCGACGAAGATATTGATTCCTCTTCAAGGGGCGGTAGCGCAAGCAGGAAAATTCCCGGACTTTGTCAGTGATGTCACGGCTTCACATGTCACATTCAAAGGGAAACGATACAAGTTTGACGAACAGGCAATTGGCAAGGTCGCCGGGAAAGAAAAGAGATTGATCAGAAAGGCCGTTGCAGAGGACGGCGATACGATCGTTCTGARGCCCCTTGATGTTTCTTCGGATTCTCCGGAGTTGGTTATTAGCAAGAAGGTTGGGGATGGGAATTCAGCCAATATACTTGGCTGCCGAGGGTCAATCATCACTGCTGCCGGTCAATATTTTTTGATCTCTGACTATGCAAGGAAGGGAACGGTCACGGAGTACGTTGAAAAGCTTCGTCAGCGTATGGAGGACGGGCGTGTCTCACGACAGGATGGTCAGAGAAAGCTCTATAAGATTGCTCACCAAATGTGCTTGGGCGTCGAGCAGCTTCATGATCTGGGATACAAGCATATGGATCTGAAACCGGACAACTTCTATGTCGACGAGGATGGTGAAGGTGAGCCTGTTGTCAAGTTGGCAGATTTCGGAATGTCTGCCCGAAGCGGTGTAGTTATAAATACTGGTCGCAGCGACTGCTTGAAATACATGTCACCGGAATACTACACAGTGTGGAGTGATCCGGAGAATAGGGCTAAAACTGATCGTGCTAATCAGCTCAAGGAGAGGGAGAGCGGGTTGAAGAGGCTTGGTAAGTATGAGAATTTGGAAGCTGTACAAGGAAAGAGAATAAAGGATAGGGTGCTTAAGAAGGCTGGGCTGCCGGCGATTGGGGCTGCGAGCGATGTGCATGGTCTGGTAGCTTCGATATGGGATATTTGCTGTGACGAAAAAGCAAAGGACAGGGCTTCCTTCCTTACTCCACTCAAGTTGCGGAATCAACGCTCATGGCTCGATAGCCGCGAGGAGCGGACAATCATCAATTTGATTCGCGACGGCTTCGTGGATGACCCCGCAAAGCGTCCGACGGCCAAAGTGCTGGCTGATAGATTCGCGACAGTGGTTAAAGCCGCCAGCAAGACGTGAACTGAATCGGTCAGCGATTGGTGCTGGCAACGGGGCAAGTCGGTGGATTCCTACGACGCGAAGCGCGTCCCGCCGACATTGCATCGAGCCCCAACCCCGCGCCGATCAACGGCAGCGATTCCTATGGTTGTGACACATCATGTAAGGAGATCGCGATGAGCAAACAGCAGAAGCCAACTCAACCGGGCAAGCAGCAACCCCAGGCCGACCTGAGCCAGGTTCAGGGCGAAGGCGACTACGAAGCCGCCCGCCACTACGACGAAAAGACCCGCGAGTTCGTCAAGTCCGGCAAGGTCGACGAGGCGGCGCGCAACGCGCATCCGAAGTCGCCGCGCGAGCAGCAGGACATGCAGAAGGCCGAGGAGATCGGCAAGTCGCGCTCGAAGAGCGAAGACCCGCACGGTTGACGGATTGACGGTCGGCGCGTCAGCGCCCGTCGACCAGCTTCGCGAACTCCGCCGCCCGGAACCGCTCCATCACGAAATCGACGAACACCCGCGTCTTCGCCGGCAGCAGGCTGCGGCTCGGGTAGTACAGCGACAGCGGCCCCGCGTCGCTGTACCAGCCCGGCAGCAGCCGCACCAGTTCCCCGCTCGCGATGAGCGCGAAGGCGAACGGCATCGGCAGCAGCGCGACGCCGAGCCCGAGCTTCGCCGCCTCGGCGATCGCCTCGGGGTCGCTGAAGATCAGCCGCGCCTTGCAGGGCACCGCCTGCTCGGCGTTGCGTTTCGAGCGCAGCGTCCACGGCCGCACGCGCCCCGTCGGTGACGACCGCCGCATGATCCCGTCGAACTCCGCCAGGTCCTCCGGCGTACGCGGCATCGGCCGCCCGCTCAGGTAGTCCGGCGACGCCACCGCCACGATGTGCACCGGCGCCAGCTCGCGCGCCACGACGCCCGGCGCCAGCTCGAAGCCGCCGCCGATCGCCGCGTCGAACCCCTCGCCGATCAGATCGACCTGCCGGTTGTCGAAATGCCAGTCCGGCAGCACCGCCGGGTAGCGCGCCAGGAACTCTCCCAGCAGCGGCACCAGGAAGCGCCGCCCGAATGCCAGCCCCATGCTGACCTTCAGCGTGCCGGCCGGCGTCTCGTCACCGCGCTGCACGCCCGCCATCGCGGTCTGCAACGACGCCAGCGGGTCGCTCACCTGCTGCAGGAAGCGCTCGCCGCTTTCGGTGAGCGCCAGCCGGCGCGTGCTGCGTTGAAAGAGCCTTGCGCCGAGATCGGCCTCGAGCTTCGCCACGTTCTTGCTGACGCCCGCCGGCGTCAGGCCCAGCACCCGCGCCGCGGCCGAGAAGCTGCCGTGCTCTGCCGTGTGGACGAACGACACCAGGTGCTGCAGGTAGGTCATGCGCGATCTTAAACCGATGGTTGAAGCTGATTGCGTCCGTTTCCAGCTAGTCGGTTCAAGCTGATTTCAAGACACTGGCGACAGCTGTTCACCCTTCACCCACGGAGATCTCCATGCGAACCCTCATGTCCCTTGCCCTGGCATCGCTGACGCTGCTGGCCATGCCGGCCTCGGCTTCGGCTCAATCCCTCAAGTACCCGGCGCCCACGTTCTCGACCCGCGAGGTCACGACCAACGGCGCGACCATCCACGTCCGCTCCGGCGGCAAGGGCCCCGCGGTGGTGCTGCTGCACGGCTACGGCGAGACCGGCGACATGTGGGTGCCGCTCGCCATCGACCTGGCACGTGATCACACGGTGATCATGCCGGACCTGCGCGGGCTCGGCCTGTCGTCCAAGCCGGCTGGCGGCTTCGACAAGAAGACCCAGGCCGGCGACGTGAGCGGCGTGCTGCAGGCCTTCGGCGTGCAGCAGGCCGACGTCGTCGCGCACGACATCGGCAACATGGTCGCCTTCCAGTTCGCCGCACAGCACCCCGAGCAGGTGCGCCGCCTGGTGCTGATCGACGCACCGGTGCCCGGCGTCGGGCCGTGGGAAGAGATCCTGAAGAACCCGCTGCTGTGGCACTTCCGCTTCGGCGGGCCGGACATGGAGCGCCTGGTCGCCGGCCGCGAACGCATCTACCTCGATCGCTTCTGGAACGAGTTCTCGGCCACGCCCGCGCGCTTCAGCGAAGCGGCACGCCAGCACTACGCCGCGCTCTATGCCCGCCCGGGTGCGATGCATTCCGGCTTTGCGCAGTTCGCGGCGTTCGACCAGGACGCGGTCGACAACCGCGCCTTCCTTGCCGGCAACCGCCTGAAGATGCCCGTGCTGGCACTCGGCGGCGAGAAGTCGTTCGGCTTGACGATGGCCACCGTGATGCGCGCCGGCGCCGACGACGTGACCGAAGGCATCGTCCCCAACTCGGGCCACTGGATCATGGAAGAGAACCCGGCGGCCACCGGCCAGCTGGTGAAGAGCTTCCTCGCCAAGTAATGAGTATTTAACCTAGTGAAATAATTCATCAAGATCTCCTAGAGTCCGCGCAGCATCGAAATGGAAACGGTTCCATTCGATGCCTACAAGAGACATATCAAGGAGACGACACGATGAAACGGTGGCTCACGATGGGGCTGACGGCGCTCACGCTCGGCCTGGGCGGTTGCGGTGGTGGTGATGACGACGCACCGCCCGCACCGCCGCCGTCTCCTCCCGAGAACCAGCCGCTGGACGACTGGCCTGCGATCCAGAGCTCGATCCCGCAGGACGCCTCGCAGGAAGCGCAGATCCAGGGCCTCGTCGCGACCATGACGCTGGCGCAGAAGGTCGGCCAGATGACGCAGCCCGACATCCGCAGCATCACGCCCGACCAGGTGCGGCAGTACTACATCGGCTCGGTGCTGAACGGCGGCGGCGCCTGGCCCGGCAACAAGAAGAACGCCGCCGTGGCCGACTGGCTCGCACTGGCCGATGCCTACTGGCAGGCGTCGATGGACACCGACCTGGCCGTCAAGATCCCGGTGATCTGGGGCACCGACGCCGTGCACGGCCATGGCAATGTCTACGGCGCCACGCTGTTTCCGCAGAACATCGGCCTGGGCGCCGCGAACGATCCCGCGCTGATCGAGCGCATCGGCGAAGCCGTCGCGATGCAGGTGCATTCCACCGGCATCGACTGGACCTTCGCGCCGACGCTCGCGGTGGTGCGCGACGACCGCTGGGGCCGCACCTACGAAGGCTTCTCGGAAGACCCGGCCATCGTCGCCAGCTACGGCGGGCGCTACACCACCGGGCTGCAGGGCCGCTTCGCCGCCTCGGGCCGGCCCACCGTGGTGGCCACGGCCAAGCACTTCATGGGCGATGGTGGCACCGACCTGGGCAAGGACCAGGGCGAGAACAAGGCCACGCTCGCGGAGATGATCAACATCCACGGTGCCGGCTATTACACGTCGCTGGCAGCGGGTGCGCAGACCGTGATGGCCTCGTTCAACAGCTGGACCTTCCAGGGCAGCACGAAAGACGGCCTCGCGCTCGACTTCGCGAACGCCAAGTTGCACGGCAACAAGTACCTGCTGACCGACGTGCTGAAGACGAAGATGGGCTTCGACGGGCTGGTCGTCTCCGACTGGAACGGCATCGGCCAGGTGAAGTACACCGACGCGACCGGTGCGGTGAAGTCGTGCACCAATTCGTCGTGCCCGCCGTCCATCAACGCCGGCATGGACCTGATCATGGTGCCGGACGACTGGAAGGCCTTCATAGCCAACACCATCGCCTCGGTGAACGCCGGCGAGATCCCGATGGCGCGCATCGACGATGCGGTGACCCGCATCCTGCGCGTGAAGCTGCGCTCCGGGCTGATGAAGCTCGAGGGCGGTGCGACGGTCTCGACCAAGCCTTCGCTGCGCACCGGTGCCGGCGACCCGGCCGCGCTGCAGCACCGCGAGCTGGCCCGCGAGGCGGTGCGCAAATCGCTGGTGCTGCTGAAGAACGATGGCGGCGTGCTGCCGCTCCAGCGCGGCGAGAAGCTGCTGGTGGTCGGGCGCAGTGCCGACAGCATGTCGAACCAGACCGGTGGCTGGTCGCTGACCTGGCAGGGCACGTCGAACACGAATGCCGATTTCCCGAACGGCGACACCGTGCTGGCCGGCATCCGCGAGGCGGCGGGCGACGGCAACGTCACCTTCTCGGTCGACGCGGCCAACGTCAACGTGGCCGACTACCAGGCCGTGATCGCCGTCATCGGCGAGACGCCGTATGCCGAAGGCGCCGGTGACATCGGCAAGGCCGGCACGCTGGAGCATGCCAAGCGCTACCCGGCCGACCTCGCGGTGCTGGAGGCGGTGAAAGGCAAGGGCGTGCCGGTGGTGACGGTGCTGCTGAGCGGCCGCCCGCTGTGGGTGAACAAGGAGCTGAACCGCAGCGATGCCTTTGTCGCGGCCTTCCTGCCGGGCACCGAGGGCAAGGGCGTGGCCGACGTGCTGTTCCGCAAGGCCGACGGCACGGTGAACTTCGACTTCCAGGGCCGGCTCTCGTTCTCGTGGCCGAAGGAGGCCTGCCAGACGGTGCTGAACCGCGGCGATGCCACGTATGCGCCGCTGTTCGCCTACGGCTACGGCCTGGGCTACGCGGCGGCCGGCGCGGCGCTGGGCAACACGCTGGACGAGACCACGCCGACGCTCGGCTGCGGCCAGAGCGCGAACACCGGCCCGGCAGCGACCGAGCCGCTGGAGGTGTTCAACCTCGTCGAGAACCCGACCTTCCCGCTGTTCATCGGCTCATCGCCGAACTGGATGATCCCGGTGGGCGCCGACCTGAACGCGACCATCGTCACGCAGGACGGCACGCTGACGCTGCAGACCGCACAGGTCAACGTGCAGCAGGACGGCAAGAAGCTCACCTGGACCGGCCTGGGCGAGTTCAAGGCGATCGCGTCGGACCCGGCCAGCACCAGCGTGCGCAACCCGCAGAACCTGGAGAGCTACGTGCACCCGGATGCGAAGGCGGTGCTCGCGTTCGACATCGTGGTCGACCAGGCGCCGCAAGGCAGCGTGAAGATCCGCATCGACTGCGGCTACCCGTGCCGCGGCGAACTGGACGGCACCGCGGTGCTCAAGGCGCTGCCGCTGGGCACGAAGGCCACGGTGAAGATCCCGCTGTCGTGCTTCGCGGAGGCCGGCGCTGACTTCTCGGCGATCGACACCGCCTTCCTGGTGCAGACCGACAAGCCGTTCAGCGCGAGCTTCGCGAACATCCGCTGGCTGGTGAACGCGAGCGGCGATGCCGACACCCATGCCTGTGCCGAGCTGGCACCACCGCCGCCGCCCGCCATCRAGCCGCTGCCGGGCCCGAGCGCGACGCTGCTGGGAGCCGACGGCCTGCTCAGCGGCCTGGCGACGGGCATGTACACCTCGACGCCGACGCACGTGGTGGCCACGGTGGCGAACGGCGAGGCCGACCTGCAGTTCGCGGCCGACGGCGGCAACGGCACGTTCTACTTCACCGGCAGCGGGTTGAACCTGAGCGGCTATGCGGGCGGCACGCTGCAGTTCGAGCTGGCGGTCAGCAGCTGGGGCACCAACACCAAGGGCCTCGCGATCAAGATGGAGAGCCCGGGCGATGGCTGCCGCAACGTCGACTACGTGATCCCCGATGCGATGAAGCCGCCGGCCGACGGCGCCTTCCACGCGGTCACGCTGAACGTGGCGGACGTGACTGCGGTGAAGAACGCACCGTGTTTCACGCTCGACAACATCACCGTGCCGTTCGGGATCTTCCCGGTGTGGGACGACCAGCAGGGGGTGAGCTTCAAGGTGCGGAACGTGAAGCTGGTGCAGTGACGCCCTGGCGCCACGCCCGGGGCGACTGCCCGCTGATGCGCTTGAAGGCGTTGCTGAAGGCGCTCTCGGAGGTGTAGCCGAGCGCGCGCGCGATCACCGCCACCGGCGTGGCTTCGGTGCGCAGCGCGCGTTCGGCGAGGCGCATCCGCCAGTCGGTGAGGTAGGTCAGCGGTGCGACGCCCGCGACCGTGCGGAAGTGCAGCGCGAAGGTCGTGCGCGACATCGCACACGCCTTCGCGAGTTCGTCCAGGTGCCAGGCGCGCGCCGGCTCGCCGTGCATCAGCCGCAGCGCGGGGGCGAGGCGTGGGTCGCCCAGCGCGCGCAGCCAGCCGGCGGGCATCGGGCCGGYGGTCTGCAGGTGCGCGCGCAGGATCTGGATGAACAACAGCTGTGCGAGTTGCGCCGAGGCGAGCTGCGACCCCGGCAGCCCGGTGGCCTGTTCCTCGACGAGCTGGGCCAGCACCCAGCGGAAGATCGCTGCCTGCGGCGAGGCCGCCTGGATGTGGATCCACGGCGGCAGCACGTCGGCCAGCAGCCGCCCGCTGGTGGGGTCGAGCAGCACGTGGCCGCCGATGTGCGCGAAGTCCTCGCCGCTGCCGACCGCCGCCGTCGCACGGGCCGAGCCCGAGAACAGCGCCATCGCATCGACGGGCGTCACGTCGGGTGCGCTGGCCAGCACGAAGGAGCGGCGCGCCGCCAACAGGCCGACATCGCCGGTGTCGAAGCGGATCGGCTCGGGCTCGCCGTCGATGCGAACCCAGCAACTGCCTTTGACGATCGCGAAGAACTTGATCTTCTCCGGCGCCGGAAACCGGATCGCCCAGGCGCCGCCGGCGGTGAATCCCCCGGTGACGAGCGATTCCGCGCGCGTGTACTTGAGGATGTCGGAGAACGGATCGGTCTGCATTTGCGTACTGTCGCGCAAGTATTGCGAACGTTCAAGCATTCACAGTCCGGCTGCGGCGTCCTATCGTCTCGGCATGAATCAATTCAACGAAGAACTTGTCCTCGTGACCGGTGGCACCGGCTTCATCGCGCAGCACTGCATCCTCGCGCTGCTGGCGCGCGGCCACCGCGTGCGCACCACCGTGCGCTCGCGGGAACGCGAGGCGGAGGTGCGTGCCAACCTGCGCGCCGGTGGCGCTGAGCCGGGGGATCGCCTCGTGTTCGTCGAGGCCGACCTGACGGCTGACGCGGGGTGGGCACAGGCCGCCGCCGGATGCCGCTACGTGCTGCACGGTGCGTCACCCACGCCGTCGGGCGATCAGGTCCGCGAAGAGGACTGGATCGTGCCCGCGGTCGACGGCAACCTGCGCGTGCTGCGGGCTGCGCGCGATGCCGGCGTGCGGCGCGTGGTRCTGACCTCGGCCTTCGGTGCGGTGGGCATCGGCCACGGGCCGATGACGCGGCCGTTCGACGAGACCGACTGGACCGACCTGTCGGGCCATGTGTGGCCGTACCAGAAGTCGAAGACGCTCGCGGAGCGCGCGGCGTGGGATTTCGTCGCGAGGGAAGGGCGCGGGCTGGAACTGTCCGCCGTCAATCCGGTGGCGGTGCTCGGCCCGGCCTTGGGTGCGGACACCTCGCACTCCATCCAGCTGGTCAAGCGCCTGCTGGACGGTCAGCCGGGTTCGCCGAAGGTCAACACCGGCATCGTCGACGTGCGCGACGTGGCGGACCTGCATGTGCGTGCGATGACGAACCCTGCCGCCGCGGGCGAACGCTTCATCGCGACCGCCGGCGAGAGCCTGTGGCTGGTGGAGATCGCGAAGGTGCTGCGGCGCCGCATGGGCGTGGCAGCCGGCAGGGTGTCGACACGGGCGCTGCCCAACTGGTTCGTGCGGCTGCTGGCACGGCGCAATCCGGCGATGGGGGGCATCGTGCCGCTGCTCGGCCTGAACTTGAACGCGACGGGCGAGAAGGCGCGGCGCGTGCTGGGCTGGTCGCCGCGCTCGAGCGAGGAGGCGATCGTGGCGGCGGCGGAGAGCCTGGTGCGGCTGGGGTTGGTGCGCGCGTGATGGCGGTCGGCTGGAGGAGGGGGCCGTTCACCGAACACCGAAAGGGATGCTGGTGATGGCTGTCCAGAGCCGCCGCAGACCCTTTGGCGGCGCTGGCGGGAGATGAGTCAGTGGAACTCGCATGAGAACCGCTTCCGTCAGAACGATGCCTCGCAGGTCGCGAGGGTCGCCGGCCAACTGCATCGCCGCGGAATACTCCGCACTTGTCGACGCGACCGCCTCCAGGCGTCTCCTGCCGGCGTCATCCCCCTGCGCCATCTCCTTTGCAAGCTCATCGGCGGCGACGTAGAGGGGCTCGTTGCTGAGCAGCCCCTTGGCGGACACTTTCGTCTCGAAGTCCCGGACCAGGAAGGCACCCTGGAACTTGACGCCCTGCGGCGAGAGCAGAACCTGCGCGAATGCCATCGGCACGAAGGCGATCAGGCACTCGGCGTCTTCGGCGCTGATGTTTTGCGACACGAGTGCTTGAACGAGCGCGTCGAGGTCCTCGAACGAGTTGCTGGCGATCGTGTCCAGGAAGCGCTGGACTTTCTGTCTGGAGGTCAGGGTCATTTTCCGGAATCGTCCCTCGCTGGCCCGCCGATTCGTTGCCTGATGGCGATGAGCTGGTCGTAGTTGACCTCGGGCCAGTGCGGTGTCTTGTACGCGTGCGACTGGAACGCTCGGATGAAGCGCCAGAACGGCAGGAGGACCTCCGCCGGATCTCCTAGCAGGGAGAGGACGGACGACGCCTGGCTGCGCGCGCTGTCGGGGGCGAACTCCAGGTCGAGCATCACCGTCGACCCGATGGGCTTGAAGTGCATGAAGTAGCCGTCGGGTTCAAGGTGCCACCAAACGCAAGCCTCCGAGCCGGAGGCCGCCCGGCCCAGCGCTTCGATCAGGTCTTGAATCGGGTTGTTGGGAACGTCGGACGCGTCGATCTCGATGGTCCTGTTGCCGACGGCAAGGCGTAGCGGCAACCATCCGTGAGACGGCGGTTCGTGGTGGATGCGGAGGTTGTTCATGATTCGGAATCTTCGTCCGGCAAGTCTTCGTCAGCGGCGTAGAACACGTGCCCCTTGTTTGAAAACATCAGGCTGTCAAGGAATGTGGTCCGCCGGACCCATTCGACGTCGAGCATGGGCAGGTCACCGAGGTTGGTTCCGGCGTATGCCGGGGTTGACCATTCGGCGCTGACACGCGCCTTGGCCTGCTGAACGGCATCCTGTTCCGACACCCCGCGAACGATGCGGGTCGCGTAGAAGCCGACTATGGGCGGATCGGAGGCATCGGGGCCGGGAACCTGAATCCGGGTTCCATGGAGCAAGACGCGGTAGTAGGGCACGATGTCTTGGCACCCTCAAACGCTGATCTGTCCCAGCGCATGGCGAACGGCCGGCCAATCGGTCGATGCTGGCAGCCGAACAAGGTCCGGCTTGGACAGGCGACACCGCTGCTCGTGCTCCCGCAACAGCCCTTCGGCATCGATGTGAACCTCGGGTGAGAACGCGCCCGACACCGTACGCTCGACCCGCTCCGACATCGCGGTCATGAGTCGCTCATGGAGCGAGAGGCACTCTGCCAAGAAATCCGAACGAGTCAGGCTGTAGCTGCCGAACGGCGCGGACCAGGCGGGGGAACCTTCGATGAGCTTGTCCCGGTGATCCCATTCGATGTGAACCATCGACTCGTCCGACCACAACACGATGTCCGCGGATGGCGACAGGTAGGCCGTGTCGAGTTGGCGCTGGCCGATCCAGGTACATGCCGCGTCGACTGTCGACCAGTCGTCGTTGTCGTCGCGCTCGGCGTTCTTGTCGCACCAAGCCGACATTCGTTTCAGCGTCCGCTTGCGGCCCTCGCCGGCAATGTGCGGGATCAAGTCTGCTGGGACGGGTTCGAGCGCGCGGGCTGCCATCTCCACGACATCTTCGTACAGCCGTGCAACCTGATACTCGCAGAAGCGTGACAGCCCTGGCTCCTGCGCCGAGAGGCTGTACTCGAGCAGCTTGGAAGCTCCGACTTCGATCCAGTAGTGACCATCGGTCAACCCGAACCAATGAAGATCCAGCATGCCTGCGCTGCCCCATGGCTTGATTGTCTCGAGGGGCAGCAACGTGAAGTTGAACAGCATGGCGATCACCCGCCCGTGCGATTGGCCGCAAGCTGCCGCCGGCGCTCGTGGCGCAGCAGCGCGGTGCGCGCCCAGGCCGTGAGGCTACGGTTCGAGAACGCGGCCACCTTCAGGCGCAACGCGATCGACACCGTCGCCAGCGCCGGCAGCAGGATCGGGCCGGCCAGCACGCCGAACCATTGGCGCATGTTGTAGAACAGCGCGCCGGCCCGTGGCGCGTGGAACTGCCACAGCCACGCGGCACCCACCAGCCAGCCCAGGAACAGCAGTGCGCGCGTCGAGAGCGGCCGGGCCGGCAGCGGAATGTGGCCGATGCCGAAACCCCAGACGACGCGAGCCAGCACGATCACGGTCACCACCGTCATCGCGAGCATCAGCAGCGACCCGATCGACACCATCACCGAGGCCGCCGAGCGCTTCTGCATGCCCGCGAACAGCACGTGCTGGCCGCGCTCCAGGTCGTCCATGCAGGCGGCGCGGGCATCGCCGAGCTGCTGGGCTTCGCCGGCGGGCAGCTCAGGCAGCGCTGCCCGGCTCATCGCGCCCCACAGGGCCGTCATGTCCGGCGGGCAGTCGGTGGGGATGTCGGCCCGGCCCGTCGCGCTCTGGTGGCCCGCGAGGAACAGCAGGTGGGCTTCGGTGGCCGCGAAGTCGTCGAGGTCGGTGCGCAGTGCGCGAAGGTGCGGCCACCAGTCCAGGCCGCTCGGCTGGGGCACCGGGTCGCGCAGCGAGATCAGCGTGCAGTTGCGTGCGCGCAGGACGTCGCCGCGCGTCTGCTCCATCATCAGGTCCATCGCGCGCATCGGCGTGGCCCAGCCGTCGATCGGGCGCATCGGCCAGGCCGGCGCGGAGGCGTCGATGCAGGTGGCATGGCCGAGCGCCGGGTCGAATTCGCGCAGGCCGTGGTTGTCGAGGACGCCGCCGTCGCCCAGGTGATGCCTGCCGCAGCGGATGGGTTCGAACACCCCGGGCACCGCGCTCGACGCCGCGATGGCGCGCGCGACCGGCAGGTCGTTCATCGTCAGGTAGCTGGCATCGGGCTGGCGCGGCAGGCGCCGGTCGCCCAGCAGCACCACGCAGCGGTTGCCCTGGGCGTAGTCGGAGCAGGCGATGCGCCACTCCGGCAGCTCGGTGGGCCACACATCCGCCGCGGCCGCTCGATGCAGGCGGCGCAGCCAGCGGCGATTGATGCGTGACATCGCGTCCGAGAAGCCGAACTCGTTGCGCACCAGCCCGCTGCTCAGCGCGCGAATCGACGCCATCACGCGCAGCCGGGGGTTGTGGCGGCTCTTGCGAAAGAGAGCCAGGTGTGCACGCAGCGCGCACTGCGCCAGCRCATCGTCGCGCACCGGCCCGTGCCGTGCCTCGGCCAGCCATTCCTGCAGGAAGAAGCCCGCGGCGATCGATCCGCCCGAGATGGTCACCAGCATCTTCAGTTCGCGCAGGCGCCCTTGGGCTGCCAATGCGTGCAGTGCACCCAGGTGATAGAAGGCGGCGCGAAACCCCCCGCCCGAGAGCGAGAGCTGGTGGATCTGCCCGTCATCCGCCGCAGCGGTGTCGGTGGTGGGGTGGGGAATGCTGGAGAAGGTCATGACTTGACTCTGAGGCCGACTCGGGTGTTCTCGAATTCGAAGCGATAGGCGGCGCCACAGGCCTTGCCGCGCTCGGTCGAGCGGAGCGCTTCATCCGTGTCGATGGCTCGCATCCGGCGCCRCAGTTCCCGGGCCGTCTGGGTCACCGTCCAGGCCGACACGGAAGCACAGATCTTCGGGACTTCGTTCAGCGAGAGCAGCGACAGGACGTTCTCGGTGCAGGTGCCGACTGCGCTGCGAAGTGCTTCTCTGTGCGCCTCGGTTGTCTTCGAGTTCTTGCCGCGACTCAGCTTGACCGTGAGGCCGATGGCCTGCGTGTCGCAGTCGGCGGTCCGTTGGTTCAGGTCGGCCAGCGCGGACGATTGCTTGCCCAGGTAGGCGTTGACGCCTTCGACGCCGTCGGTTCGCAGGCGTTGCTCGAGGGTGGAGACGAGTTCGTTGGATGAGAGGGCAGCTGCCGGAAGCATCAGCAGTCCGACAAGAATYGCGCGTGCCATTCAGAAGTCCCGCCACTCATCTTTGATGTTCCATTTGATGGAAGAAGATGGCGTCACTGATCGCTCCTCCACTCAAGGAAGTCTTCCRCAGTGCCTTCCTCAGCCATTTCCAGTATGGCCTCTGCAACTGCGTGCTGACCCTTCGCAGCGGCGGAGGCCGCGAGGGTGCATGCCAGGAAGCCAAGATTCCATGACTTTGCAGAGGCTTCGGCTGCGAGCGCTGGAAGGCGACTCAGAGCGTTGAAGTACGACTCAGACAGCTCGTCTGGAACCTGGGTGCCTTGCTTCGCCCGACAGATCTCGACCCACGCCGGAAAATGTAAGTAGGAC
>NZ_JBFUCB010000074.1:0-16034 GCF_056405435.1 Rhizobacter sp. P1_G5
GCAGATGATGGTCGAGAACTGCAGGATCGAATCGCCCAGCAGGTAGCTCGCCAGCGTGCCGGCCGCGAGCTCGTAGACGAGCCCGCAGGCGGCGACGACGAAGACGGACGCGAGCAGCGCCACCTCGGCCGGGCGGATGCCTGTTGCGGCGCCCGTTGGATGCGCCGGGCCGAGCGCCGGGCCGTCCCAAGCCGGCCCGGATCCCCCTGGGGGATCGGACGATGTACTCATCGGACGAGGGGTTGTCAGTTCGTCAGCCGTGGATCGCCGCGGAGACGATCATCCCGATCGCGATGCACATCGAGCCGACGACGATCGCGAGCGCCACGTTCTTCTTCTCGACGATCTCGGCCCACAGGTCATAGGGCGTGATCTTGTCGACGATGATGAAGCTGATCCAGAAGACCAGCACGCCGATCAGTGCAAACAGGATGGAGCCGACGAAGATGCCGGGCTTCATCCATTCGATTCCCATCATGAGAGCCTCCTGTGTGGGGTTGTCTTCACTTGTGGCCGCCGCCGCTCGAGAAGCCGCCGAACGAGCCGCCGCCGGTGCGAAAACCGCTGCCGCCGCTGCGGTTGCTGTTCAGGCAATTGACGTACTCCTGCGAATTCTCGCCGTAGGTGCTGCGCAGGCCGCTGCAATCGGCCGAGCTGCTGCTGCTGCAGCGGAACAGCATCAGCAGCACCGCGATCACGAACATCGCAACGAAGATCTTGGCCAGCAGCCCGCCCGAGCCTGACGTGGGCAGTGCATCCCGCTGCAGCGCCGCGCGCCGGCCGCTGTCCAGCCGGAAGGCCTTCATCACGTCGTCGGCGCTCATCGCGTCGCCGGCCGACCAGACGATCTCGTCGCCCGTCTGCTCGCGGTTCAGCCGCTTGCTGCCGGACTGGTAGTCGGTGTTGAGTGTGCGCTGCGCGCGCGTGAGCTGCCAGTAGAACTCGCCGAGCACGTAGGTGACCTGCCCGGTGTAGGTGTAGAGCTTGCGGTAGGTCGCGCCCTGGTACACCGCCGCGTCACCGCGCAGCTGCGGCACGCCGGTGATCGGCGCCGTCCAGCTCCAGCCGTCCTCCGCATCGACGATGAACGCGAAGCCCTCGGTGCGGTGGTACAGCAGGTACTCGCGCCAGAAGGTCTGCTCGTCGTCGGCGCCGTCGGGCAGCTCGCAGCGCTCGACATAGCCGACCACCTGCCACGGCAGCGGCGCCTTGYCGCCGAGCGCCAGCGTGCCGACGCTGCCGAGCGGGATCTGCGGCTCGCTGCCGTTGTCCTGCACGTAGTGCGCGAGGTCGCCGCCGACGCCCTGCGACACGTCGACCACCGAATGGCACTGGTGGCAGACGATCGATTGCGTCGTCGCGAGCTTCACCTCCAGCGAGGTGCCGCAGTTCGGGCATTCGATGCTGCGCGCCTTCAGCGTCTTCTGCGCCTGCTCGGCGAGGCCCGTCATCGCGAGCTCGCTGATCGCGACCGCGCGGCCGACCGACCACTTCGGCGCGGCCGGATCGCTGTAGTCGAGCGTGCCGACCTCGTCGCGCGTGCTGCGCAGGTCGCTGACGACGAAGCCGCGCTCCGTGTTCGGCTTGACCGGCAGCTCGCCCTGCGCCGCGATCAGCTTCGCGGCCGAGACCGACGCGACCGACCACGGCTGGCCGTTGACGATCTGCTGCTGGCCCGGCCGCAGGCTGGCCGCCTCGGGCACCGCGGCCTGCAGCGGCTGGTCGAACGCGAGCACGTAGCGGCCGTTGTCCTCCGACAGCCAGCCGCTGCGCCCGTTGTCGAACAGCGCATGCCATTCGTTCCACGTGCCCTCGGCGTAGCGGTACTGCAGCCGGCCCACCAGCGTGAAGGCGGCACCCTGCACGCGCCCGCTCGCACCGAGCTGCAGCGGCGAATGGTCGTCGAACAGCTCGGCGCTCTGGCCGATCCTGCGCAGCGCGTCGCCGTCGCGCACGATGGTGCTGCGACAGAAGCTGCAGACCGCGAACGCCGACGCGGCCGAGCGGAACTCGACCTCGGCGCCGCAGTTGGGGCAGGGCGCGCGGTAGGCGCGCTGAGGGCTGGGTTCGGTTGCCAAGAACTGGGTTCTAGACCAGCTTCTTCAGCAATTCGGCCTTCTTGGCGTCGAACTCGTCCTGCGTCAGGATGCCCTTGGCCTTCAGGTCGCCCAGCTTCTCGAGCGTGGCCATCACCTCGTCGGGGCGGATCGCTGCCGCGGCGGCTCCCGCGACCGGCGCTGCCGCCGGCTGCTGCAGCCCATGGCTCAGCTGTTGCGCCAGCACCTGGCCGAGCGCGACACCGGCGCCCAGGCCCATCGCATCGCCGGCGATGCCGCCACCGCCACCGCCGCCCTCGGCGAACTTCGGCAGCGCCTGCGCCGTCTGGTACTGCATGAACTTGCCCATGTCGTTGCCGACCATGCCCATGCCGATCTTCTGGTCGAGGATCTTCTGCAGCTCCTCGGGCAGCGAGATGTTCTGCAGCGTGACGCTCTCGAGCAGCAGGCCGAGCTTGTTGAACGACGGCTGCGTCGCTTCCTGCAGCGCCTTCGCGAACTCGACCTGGTTGGCTGCGAGGTCGAGGAAGGCGATGCCGCTGGACGCGACCGCGTCGGAGATGTGCTGCAGCATCAGCGCGCGCAGCTGGCCGTCGAGTTCGGCGGTGGTGTAGCTGGCGCGCGTGCCCGAGACCTCGGTGTGGAACAGCTTCGGGTCGGCGATGCGGTAGCTGTAGTTGCCGAAGCCGCGCAGGCGCACCGCGCCGAAGTCCTTGTCGCGGATCGTCACCGGCTGGGTCGTGCCCCAGCGCTGGTCGATCTGCTGGCGGGTGCTGAAGAAGTAGACGTCGCTCTTGAACGGGCTCTGGAACAGCTTGTCCCAGTTCTTCAGGTAGGTGAGCACCGGCAGCGTCTGCGTCGTCAGCTTGTAGGTGCCGGGGCCGAACACGTCGGCCACCTTGCCCTCGTTGACGAACACCGCCATCTGCGATTCGCGCACGGTCAGCGAGCCGCCGTACTGGATCTCGTTGTCGGCCATCGGGTAGCGCCAGGCCAGCACGCCGTCGCCGGACTCGGTCCACTCGAGGATGTCGATGAACTGTTTCTTGATGAAATCCATCAGGCCCATGGCGCGAAGCTCCTGGAAAACGACCGGCTCCGGGATCGGAGTGCGGCGAATAATACGCCGCGGCATCGGCCCTTTGTCTCCCCCCTTTTTGGTGAACCGCGCGTGACGCGGCCATCCAGCGGGATCGGCTAGCGCTGGATCGGCGCGGACGCCGCGGCGCTCCACTGCATCGAGCGGCCGATGTACTCGACCCGGGCCTGCTGCTGCAGTGCGGCGAGCCCGCGCTCGACCGCCTTGCGGCGCCGTTCGGTGCGGATCAGCGCCGCGATCTGCTTGACGGCCGCCGAGCGCGAGATCGTCGCCGGCTGCGTCTGCAGCACCGTCAGCACGCGCACGCCGCCGTCTTGCGGCAGCACCAGCGTCTGGCCGACGCGCAGCGGCGCCAGGGCGTCGAGCAGCGCCTGCGGCGTCTCCTCGGGCTGCAGCGCGAACTGGCGCGCGTTCAGCGGCACGCCTTCGACGCGCAGTGCCTCCATGGTCTTGTCGGGCGTGGCCGCGGCCTGCAGCCGGGCCTTCAGCGCATCGAGGCGCGCGGCCGGCAGCGGCAGCACCGCTTCCTGCAGCCACATCAGCCGGCGCTGCGCGAACCAGGCGGGGTGTGTTTCGTAGAACTGGTCGATCTCGTCGCTGGAGGGTTCGACGGCCGTGCCGGCCAGGCGCTCTTCGTACGCGCGGGCCAGCACCTCGCGCTGCGCGGCCTCGATCATCTGCACGGTGCGCGGGTCGCGGTCGAGCCCGGCCTTGCGTGCGGCCTGCGCGGCGAGCGATTCCTGCACCAGGTCGGCCACCGCCTGGCGGCCCGCGGCCTGGGTCTGCGCGTTGCTTTCGCCGATCGCGGCGCGCGGCAGCACGAGCTCGAGCTGGTGCTCGCTGACCGGCTCGCCGTTGATCCGGAAAGCGGCTTGTTCGGTGGAGGCGCCGGCCTGCGGGCTGCACGCGCCGAGAACCGCCCCTGCGGCGGCGATGGCGGGGAGCAGGAAAAGGCGCGCGAGTACTGCGAAGGCGGGCATCTGGGGGGCTGCAAATTAGGGGGGCAACCGGCACCGTACCTCCGCGCATCCAAAGCAGCCATGCCCTGAGTCGGGGGTAGGACGGCGGCGGGCCGGTCATCGGTGGCGAATCGGTGCGAAATGTCACGATGCGGCCGTGCGCGACGGCCTCCTGCGGCGGCGCGACAATGCCGCGTTTCCGCCACACCACCGCTCACGAGGTGCCCGATGACCGCTTCCCGCCCTGCCACTGCGTCATCCGAGAAGCCGCTGACCCTCGCCGTGGTMGGCGCCGGGCCGGTGGGCCTGGCGCTCGCGCTGCTGGCCGCCCGGTCGCTRCCGCAGGCGCAGGTCAGTGTGTTCGATGCCCGGCCGCTCGACAAGGATGTGTCCGGCGACCCGCGCACGCTCGCGCTGTCGCTCGGCAGCGTGCAACTGCTGCAGCGGCTGGAGGCCTGGCAGGCCGATGCGGCGCAGCCGATCACCGAGGTGCATGTCTCGCAGCAGCCGCCGTCGCTCGGCGCGGCGCTGGCCGCGTGGGTCGGCGAGCCGGCGGTGCGCATCAGCGCGCTCGAGGAGGCGGTGCCGATGCTCGGCGCGGTGCTGAGCTATGGCGGCATCGTCGCGCCGCTGCAGCGGGCGTGGCTCGCGGCCTGCGAGCGCGAGCCGCGGCGCCTGCTCAGCCGCTTCGGCCAGCCGGTGCAGGGACTGAAGCCGGTGGGGAATGGTGAGGAGACGGGTGGGGTCGAGGTCGATGCCGGCATCGCCGAGCGCTTCGACATCGCGGTGGTGGCCGAGGGCGGCGTCTTCAGCCAGCTGCCGCGCGAGCGGCTGGGCGGCGTGCGCGAGCCGCTGCACCACGACTACCACCAGACGGCCTGGGTCGGCACCGTGACGCTCGCGAATGCCCGGCCGGGTGTCGCGTACGAGCGCTTCACGCGCCACGGGCCGGCGGCGCTGCTGCCGCTGAAGAACGGGCAGGCCTCGCTGGTGTGGTGCGTGGCGAGCAATGACGACCCGGTCGAGCCGTTGAGCGACGCGCAGCGGCTGGCGGTGCTGAACACGATGTTCGATGCCGAGGTCGGTGCGATCACCGCGGTGTCGCCGCTGAAGCGCTTCGCGCTCGGGCTGAGCGCCGAGCGCACGCTGACCGACGGGCGCACGGTGCGCATCGGCAACGCGGCGCAGACGCTGCACCCGGTGGCGGGGCAGGGGCTGAACCTCGGCCTGCGCGATGCGTTCGAGCTGGTGCAGGCCTTGTCGCGCAACGCGGACGTGGCGCAGGTGTTGCGGCGCCTGGAGTGGCAGCGCGGGCCGGACCGCTGGGCGATGATCGCCGCGACTGATTTCCTGGCGCGCAGCTTCACGTGGAAGCTGCCGGGGGCGGGGGCGGCGCGCGGGCTGGGGATGGTGGCGCTGCAGGCGTTGAAGCCGCTCAAGTCGGCGCTCGCGCGGCAGATGATGTTCGGTTCCCGCTGAAACCCGTCAAGGTTCCAGCTTCAGGAACAGATCCCGGTCCGGCGCGAAGTTCGCATAGAGCGGCAACAGCGCTCCCCCCATCGCCCGTGCATCCGAGCCGATCGTGCCGGGCAGCACCTCTGGCCGCGCGACGCCTTCCCAGCTGTAGCCGTCCAGCGCCACCGTCAGCTCGCGCAGCAGCGCGGCGAGCAGCCCGCGGCCGAACGAGCCGTCGATGATCACGCCCTCCAGGTCGAGCAGGCAGGCGGCCGTGTGCACGGCCAGCGCGATGCCGGGGCAGGCCTCGCGCAGCCAGGCCTCGGTGATCGGCAGCCACGGCGCCGTCAGCGCGCGCTCGTCCAGCCAGGCCTGTTCGGCCAGCCCGGCCTCGCGCCAGCGCGCCTCCAGGTCGAACAGCGAAGCCACGCTCAGCAACTGCCGCGGCAAGCCGTGGCCGTCGCTCGCGCCCAGCGCCAGCGAGCCCACCGCGCCGGCGTTGCCGCTGACGCCGCCGCGCAGGTGGCTGTCCAGCACCAGCCCGCCGCCGATGAAGGTGTCGATGAAGACGTAGAGGTAGCTGCGCATGCTGCGCCCGCGGCCCGCCACCAGCTCGGCCACGCAGGCGGCCGCGGTGTCCTTCACGAACACCACCGGCAACTCGGTCAGCGCGGCCACGCGGGCGCGGATGTCGATCAGCGCCCAGGCCTGCGCCGCCTCGGCCGACACGCCGAGCAGCGATTCCCAGCCGCCCAGCGACAGCGGCGCCGCGACGCCCACGCCGTGCAGCACGCGCGCGCGCTCGGGGCCGAGCCGCCCGCGCAGCTCGGCGAGGCCGTCGGCGATCTCGTTGAACAGGCTGCGCGGATCCGGGAAGGCATAGGCCCGCACCAGCCGCTCGCGCACCTGCCCGGTGAAGTCGACCAGCAGCATGTCCATGCCGCGCCGGCCGATCTTGATGCCGATCGAGAACGCGCCGTCCGGGTTCAGCGCCATCGGCACCGACGGCTGGCCGACCTTGCCGCGCACCGGCGCCTGCTTGACGACCAGCCCGTCGCCCTCGAGCCGGCCGATGATCAACTGCACCGTCTGCGGCGTCAGGTGCGTGAGGCGCGCGATCTCGGCCTTCGGCAGCGCGCCGTGCAGCCGGATCGCCTGCAGCACCACGCGCTCGTTGAACTGGCGCATGCCCACGTGGTTGGAGCCGCGCGGGCGCAGCCGGCTGCTCGCCTGAAGCTCGGTCATTCGATCAGGGCCGAAGGGCGTCGGCGATGACGCCCTTCTTGAAGAGGATGTTGGCGAATGGTTGCATCTCGCCAGTCTGCACGATCGCGTACGCGCCGCGCACGCGCTCGTAGAACGCGAAGCGCTCGATGGCCTCGCACTGCGCGCCCAGCGGGTCGAGGATCTCGCGCTGCAGCGCCGAGCGGTAGCCCTCGGCCGTGCCGCTCACCTGCATGAAGGCCACCGGCCGCGGCACCGCGTCGTCGAGCGGGAACACCGACAGCACGGCCGCGCAGGCCCGTGCCATGCCGATGCCCGGCAGCCGCAACACCGGCTGGCGGCCGGCCAGCGATTCGGCGGTGAAATTGGCGTCGGCCAGCACCACCTCGTCGCCGTGGCCCATCTCGCACAGCAGCTTCAGCAAGGCCGGCGTCAGCACGGGGTCGATGTTCTTCAGCATGGGGTTCCGGTACCGGAATTCAGGCCAGGCAGTCGGCCGGCAGCTCGTCGACCCGCTTCGCGCCGGTCATCACCGCCACCGTGTCGCTCATGCTGATCTTCTTCGGGTTGACCACCGCCGCGCGCTTGCCGAGCCGCGCGATGTGGATGCGGTCGGCGATCTCGAACACGTGCGGCATGTTGTGGCTGATCAGGATCACCGGCAGCCCCTTGTCGCGCACGCGGCGGATCAGCTCGAGCACCATGTTGCCCTCCTTGACGCCGAGCGCCGCGGTGGGTTCGTCCATGATGACCACGTGCTGCGCGAACGCCGCCGCGCGGCCCACCGCGACGCACTGGCGCTGCCCGCCCGAGAGGGTTTCCACCGCCTGCGTCATCGAGCGGATGCCCACCTTCAGCTCGTTCATCCGCGTGATGCTCTCCTCGAGCATCTTCTTCTTGTCGAGCATGCGCAGCACGCTGCCCAGGAAGCCGGGGCGGCGCAGCTCGCGGCCGAGGAACAGGTTCTCGGCGATGCTCATCGCCGGCGCCACCGCGAGATCCTGGTAGACCGTCTCGATGCCGGCGCGGCGCGCGTCGATCGGGCTCTTGAAGTGGATGATCTTGCCGTCGAGCTTGATCTCGCCCTCGTCGGGAATGGTCGCGCCCGACAAGGCCTTGATCAGCGAGGACTTGCCGGCGCCGTTGTCGCCGATCACCGCGAGGATCTCGCCGGCGCGCAGCTCGAAATCGGCACCGTCGAGCGCGACGACCTGGCCGTAGCGCTTCACGAGGCCGCGGGCCTCCATCACGAGAGGGGCTCGAGCGCCCGTTGCGGTATCGGCAGCCATCAGCGCGCTCCCTTGCGAGAAAGTTGGTCGGTGGCCACGGCCAGGATCACCAGCACGCCGGTCACCAGCACCTGGTAGATCGACGACACGCCCATCAGCGTCAGCCCGTTGCGGAACACGCCGACGATCAGCGCCCCGACCAGCGAGCCGAGGATCACGCCGCGCCCGCCGAACAGGCTGGTGCCGCCGAGCACCACCGCGGTGATCGCGTCCAGGTTCTCGGTCTGCCCGGCGTTCGGGTCGCCGACGCCGGTGCGCGCCACCGACAGCAGCGACGCGATGCCGTAGAACACGCCGGCCAGCACGTAGACCCCGAGCAGCACGCGCTGCGTCGGGATGCCGGTCAGCCGGGTCGCCTCAGGGCTGTTGCCCACCGCGTAGACGTGGCGGCCCGAGGCCGTCTCGCGCAGCGCGAACCAGGCCAGCCCGTACAGCGCGAGCATCAGCACCACGCCGTAGGCGACGTTGGTGGTGCCGCCGAGTGCGAAGGTGTTGCCCAGCATCGTCATCGCCTCGGGCACGTCGGTCACCGTCTGCGAGTTCGAATACAGCTGCGTGATCGCGAACGCGATGTTCAGCGTGCCCAGCGTGACGATGAACGGCGGCAGCTTGATGCGCGTGACGAGCAGCCCGTTGACCAGCCCGAACAGCGTCGTCACGCCGATGCCGCACAGCACGGCGAGGAGCGGCGGCAGCCCGAGCTCGGTCGCGAACTTCGTCATCACGATGCCGCCCAGCGCCATCACCATGCCGCAGGACAGGTCGATGCCGGCGGTCAGGATGATCAGCGTCTGGCCGATCGCGATGACGCCGACCACCATCACCTGCTGCAGCACCAGCGACAGGTTGCCGCCGGTCAGGAAGCGTTCGTTCTGCGTCGCGAAGAAACCGCAGGCGAGCAGCAGCGCGATGAAGGGGCCGAGCGTCGCGAGCGGGGGCAGCCGCCCCTTCATCACTTCTTGCCCCAGCACAGGTCCGTGCCGGTCTTCACGTCCTTGCTGTCGACCCCCGCCACCGGCTTCGCGGCGATCAGCGTGACGCCGGTGTCGGTGTAGCCGCTCGGCTTCTTGCCGGTCTTCGCGTACTCGATGCCGGCCTCGACGCCCATCGCCGCCATCTTCAGCGGGTACTGCTGCGAAGTCGCTGCGATGATGCCGGCGCCGACGTCCTTGATGCCCTGGCAGCCGCCGTCGACCGAGACGATCGTGACGCCCTTCTCCTTGCCGGCCGACTTCAGCGCCTTGTACGCACCGGCGGCCGCCGGCTCGTTGATCGTGTAGACGAGGGTCACCTCGGGGCTCTTCTGCAGGCAGTTCTCCATCGCGGTCTGCGCCTTGGCCTGGTCGCCGTAGCTGTCGGCCATGCAGACCACCTCGGCGGCCTTGCCCAGCTCGTTGCTCTTCGCATCGGGGGCGGCCAGGCCGAAGCCCTTCAGGAAGCCGTTGTGGCGCTGCGCGCCGACCGGGTGGCCGGGGAACAGGTCGAGCGTGACGATCTTCACCGGCTTGCCTGCCGTCGCGACCTTCGCGTACTGGCCGATCAGCACGCCGGCCTGGTAGTTGTCGGTCGCGAACAGCGCGTCGGTGCCCTCGGTCGGGTCGGTCGGGCTGTCGAGCGCGATCACCAGCACGCCCTTGTCGCGCGCCTTCTTGATGGCCGGCACGATCGCCTTCGAGTCGCTCGGCGTGATCAGGATGGTCTTGGCGCCGGCGGCGATCATGTTCTCCATCGCGGTCACCTGGCCGGCGTTGTCGCCATCGGCCTTGCCGGCGCCGCTCAGCAGCTTTGCGCCCTTGGCCTTCGCGGCCTCGTTGGCGCCTTCCTTCATCTTCACGAAGAACGGATTGGTCTCGGTCTTCGTGATCAGGCCGATGATCGGCTGKTCGGCAGCGTGGACCGACGCGGCGCCGGCTGCGAACAGGGCAGCGGCGGCGATCGACGACAGGATCGGCAGGGTCTTCAGGCGCATGTCTTGTCTCCGGGTGTTGTGGGGTCTGGATGCGAAAGCGCGTATCGGCAGCGCGCAGCAAAGTATGGGCAACGGCGTTTAATAAATCAAGTTGATTGATTAATGGAAAACCCTGTAGCCTCCGCGACCCGCCGGGGGCAAGCTGGCGCGCCCTTTTGCGCGCCCTTTTCTGGAGAGTCCGATGTTCGTGGTGTGTGGCGAAGCCTTGATGGATGTGTTCTCGACCGGTTCGACACCGACGGGTGTCCGCATGGATGCGCGCATCGGCGGTTCGCCGTTCAACGTCGCGGTCGGGCTGGCGCGGCTCGATCAGCCGGTCGCATTCTTCGGCGGCGTGTCGAGCGGCTTCCTGGGCGAGCGGCTGGTGGCGGCGATGCGGGCGGAGCGCGTCGACACGCGGGCGCTGCACGTCAGCAGTGCGCCGACCACGCTCGGCCTGGTCGGGCTGGATGCGGCCGGCGTGCCCTCGTATGCGTTCTACGGCCACGGCGCGGCCGACCGCGAGGTGCCGCTCGAGGCGCTGCAGCGCGTGCCGGGCGATGCGAAGGTGATCCACGTCGGCTCGTTCAACACCGTCGTCGAGCCGGTGGCGGGCACGTTGCGGGCGCTGGTCGAGCGCGAGCACGGGCGCTGCCTGATCTCCTACGACCCGAACATCCGGCTGAACGTCGAGCCCGAGGTCGCGCGCTGGCGCGAGCAGCTGCAGTGGATGCTGCCGCGCACGCACCTGCTGAAGGTCAGCGACGAGGATCTCGCGCTGCTGTACCCGGGCGTCGAGCACGAGGTGCTGGCCCGGCAGTGGCTTGCGGCCGGCGTGACGCTGGTGGTGGTGACGCGCGGCGCGAAGGGGGCGATCGGCTGGACGGCCGGCGCGCAGGCCGAGGCGCAGCCGGTGGTGGTGGCGGTGATCGACACGGTCGGTGCCGGCGACACCTTCCAGGCGGCGCTGCTGACCTGGCTGGCCGAGCGCGACGCGCTGTCGGGGCGGGCGATCGCGGCGCTGGACGGCGCACAGCTGGCCGATGCGCTGAACTTCGCAGCGCGTGCGGCGGCCATCACCTGCTCGCGGCGCGGGGCGGACCTGCCGCGGCGCAACGAGCTGAACTGATCAGGCCGCGATCCACCTCGGCTGGCGGTGCGTCAGCGCCGGCAGCTGCATCCGCACCTGCGCGATCCGCGCCGGGTCCAGCGTCGCCATCACGACCCCTTCGCCCTCCTCGCGCATCGCGAGCACCTCGCCCCACGGGTCGGCGATCAGGCTGTGGCCGAAGGTGCGGCGGCCGTTCTCGTGCAGCCCGCCCTGCGCCGGCGCGATCACGTAGCACTGGTTCTCGACCGCGCGCGCCCGCAGCAGCAGCTCCCAGTGCGCCTTCCCGGTGGTGTGCGTGAACGCCGCCGGCACCGCCAGCAGGTCGCACGGCGGCGACATCATCGCGCGGTACAGCTCGGGGAAGCGCAGGTCGTAGCAGATGCTCAGGCCGACGCGCAGCCCGTCGGCGTCGAAGGTCACCGGCTCGCTGCCGGCCCGCAGCACGCGGCCTTCGTCGAAGTTCTCGCGGCCGTTGTCGTAGCGGAACAGGTGCATCTTGTCGTAGCGCGCCGCGAGCGTGCCGTCGGGTGCGAACACGCAGCTCGCGTTGAGCACGCGGTCGGGGCTGCCGGTGCCGGACTCGTTGAATGCGCCGATGCGCATGGGCAGCGTGCCGCCGATGATCCAGATCCCGTGGCTGCGCGCCGCCTCGGACAGCATCGCCTGGATCGGCCCGTCGCCCGGCGCCTCGGCCAGCGCGAGCTTGTCGCGGTCGCTGTGGCCCATCAGGCAGAAGTACTCCGGCAGCCCGACCAGCCGGGCGCCTGCCGCGGCGGCCTGCGCGATCAGCCGGCGGGCATGGTCCAGGTTCTCGTCGACGCGCGGCGTCGAGACCGTTTGAAGTGCGGCGATCAGCATCGGGGTTTCCCTGAAGAATGTGGCCTTCCTCACGCCGTGAGGGCCAGAGCGCAAGAGCTTACGTCGGACTCCGGGCCTGCGCCCGTCACAGGAATAGCAGCTRGGGCAGAATCCGACCGCCTTCCTTGACACGGGCAGCAACGTCTCATGGCTCTCGAGTCTTCCACCCTGGGCGCACCGGCCGCCGCTGCATCCACGCCGCCCGGCCCGGCACGCGCCGAGCACAGCCGCTTCGTGCAGCGGATCCGCCGCCGCTTTGGCGCCGAGCTGTCGCTGCTGGCGCCCGGCCTGCCGACCCGCGAGCCGATCGAGGCGCTGATCGACGCGCTGCTGGCCACCGAGCGCACGCTGCCGAGCGCGCTGCGCGTCGCCCGCCACCTGGTGCTGGAACGCCTGGCCGTGCTCGACATCGAGCAGGGCGCGGCGATGGAGGACATCACCCGCGCGATGACCGAGCTGGCCGAGACCACGCTCGACCGCGCGATCGCGCAGGCGCAGCACGAGCAGGACCAGCGCTACGGCGCGCCGCTGAACGCCGACGGCCGGCGCATCGACTTCTGGGTCGTCGGCATGGGCAAGCTGGGCGCGCGCGAGCTGAACGTCTCGTCCGACATCGACCTGGTCTACGTCTATGAAGAAGACGGCGAGACCGCCGGGCCGCAGCAGGTCACCGCGCACGAATACTTCTCGCAGCTCGCGCGCAGCCTGTACGCGCTGATCGGCGACACCACCGACGACGGCTTCGTGTTCCGGGTCGACCTCGCGCTGCGCCCGAACGGCAACTCCGGCCCGCCGGTGGTGAGCCTCGCGATGCTGGAGGAGYACTTCCTGGTGCAGGGCCGCGAGTGGGAGCGCTTCGCATGGCTGAAGAGCCGCGTCGTCGCGCCGCGCGAGAGCGTGCGCAACGGCCGCGCGCTCGCGCTGCGCTCCACCGTGACCAGCTTCGTCTACCGCCGCTACCTCGACTACGGCGTGTTCGAGGGGCTGCGCCAGCTGCACCGCAAGGTGCGCGACGAAGCGCAGCGCCGGGCCGCCGGCCGGCCGGAGCGCGCGAACGACGTGAAGCTGTCGCGCGGCGGCATCCGCGAGATCGAGTTCATCGTGCAGCTGCTGCTGGTGGTGCGCGGCGGGCAGTTCCCCGAGATCCGCACCCGCTCGACGCTGAAGGCCCTGGCCAAGCTGACCGCCGGCGGCTTGATGAAGCCGGCCAGCGCCGACCGGCTGGCCGAGGCCTACACCTTCCTGCGCCGCATCGAGCACCGCATCCAGTTTCTCGACGACCAGCAGACGCATTTGCTGCCGACCGCCGACGAGGACCTGAACTGGATCGCGCGCAGCATGGGCCTGCACTGCGGCAAGGTCTCGTGCGAGCTGCTCGAACTGCTGGGCGCGGCGCGCGAGATGGTCGCGCTCGAATTCGACGCGCTGCTGCACGAAGGCCAGGCGCCCGCCGCCTGCCCGCCCGGCAAGAAGGCCGGCAGCTGCAAGACCTGCGGCCCGCCGCCGCAGCCGGTCGACAGTGAGGACTTCATCGAGAAGCTGCCGCCGGAGATCGCCAGCCGCGTGCGCAGCTGGTGCGGCCAGCCGAAGATCCGCGCGCTGCGCGACGACAGCAAGGTGCGGCTGGCGCGGCTGATCACGCGCACGGTCGAGGCCGTCGGCGACCGGCGCTGCACGATGGACGCCGCGGCGCGCTTCGTCGACTGGGTCGAGCCGCTGCTGCGCCGCGAGAGCTACCTCGCGCTGCTGGTCGAGCGGCCCGAGGTGCACAACCGGCTGCTGCGCCTGCTCGGCCTGGCGCGCTGGCCGATGCGCTACCTGATGCAGCACCCGGGCGTGATCGACGAGCTGGCCGACGAGCGCCTGCTGCACGGCCGCTTCGACGCCACCGAATTCATCGCCGACCTGGAGGCGCGCCACGAGGCCTGGGAGCGCTCCGGCCAGGCCGATGAAGAGTCGCTGCTCGACACGCTGCGCCGCGCCCACCATGCCGAGGTGTTCCGCACSCTGGYGCGCGACGTCGAGGGCCACATCACGGTGGAGCAGGTGGCCGACGACCTGTCGGCGCTGGCCGATGCCACGCTGCAGTGCGCGCTGAACTGGGCCTGGGGCCACCTGAAGCTGCGCCATCGGCCGGCGCCGCGCTTCGCGGTGGTGGCCTACGGCAAGCTGGGCGGCAAGGAGCTCGGCTACGGCAGCGACCTCGACGTGGTGTTCCTGTACGACGACGGCGACGAGCCGGACACCGACCGCGCCGCCGAGGTCTATGCCGCCTTCGTGCGCAAGCTGATCACCTGGCTCACGCTGCGCACCGCGGCCGGCGAGCTGTTCGACATCGACACCGCGCTGCGGCCGAACGGCAGCTCGGGCCTGCTCGTCACCTCGCTGGCCTCGTTCGAGAACTACCAGCGTGGGCGCGGCAGCAACACCGCGTGGACCTGGGAACACCAGGCCGTGACGCGGGCGCGCTTCTGCGCCGGCGATGCGGAACTGGCGCCGCGCTTCGAGGCGGTGCGCCGCGCGGTGCTGTGCGCGCCGCGCGACCCCGCCGCGCTGCGCACCGAGGTGCAGGCGATGCGCGAGAAGGTGCGCAGCGCCCATCCGGTGCGCGGCGCGTTGTTCGACGTCAAGCACAGTGCAGGCGGCATGATGGACGCCGAGTTCGCGGTGCAGACGCTGGTGCTGGCGCATGGCGCGCAGCATCCGGAGCTGCTCGACAACGTCGGCAACATCGCACTGCTGCAGCGTGCCGAGGTCTGCGGGCTGCTGCCAGCCGGCGTCGGCAGCGCGGCGGCCGATGCCTACCGCGAGTTGCGCCGCGCGCAACACCGGGCGCGGCTCGACGAGCAGCCGACCCAGTTCGATCCGGCGCCGCTGGCCGCGTACCGCGATGCGGTGCTCGCGCTGTGCGCCGTGGTGTTCCCCGCGTCGGCCGGCGCTTGATCACCAAGGGTCCCCGCGCATTGCGACAGCCCGGGCGGGCCTGGGGACTGCTGTCCGCATCGATCTTCCTCGCGACGCTCGCGGCCCAGGCGGTGCCGAAGGCGGTGCTCGACTGGCAGCCCGGGCTCGCGGCCACCGAGCCGTGGCGCTGGTGGACGGCGCTGTTCGTGCATTTCAGCCTGCTGCACCTCGGTGCCAACCTGCTCGGGCTGGTGCTGGTCGCGACGCTCGGCCTGTCGGCGCGCGTGCCGTGGCCGATGAGCGCGGCGTGGTTCGCGGCCTGGCCGCTGACGCACCTTGCGCTGCTGCTGCAGCCGGAGTTGCGCCACTACGGCGGGCTGTCGGGCGTGCTGCATGCGGCGGTGGCGATCGTCGCGGTGCACCTGCTGACGGCGCCGCAGGTGCCGCGCCATCACCGGTGGATCGGCGGCGCGGTCCTCGCGGGCCTGTGCGCGAAGGTGGTCAGCGAGTCGCCGTGGCTCGGGCCGGTGCAGCACACGCCCGGCTGGGACATCGGCGTCGCCCCGATTGCGCATGCGTGCGGGCTGGTCGTCGGCGTCGCCTGTGCGCTGATCGCCGCGGGCCTGCAGCGCCGTCCCGCCGGAACCGGACCCCATGACTGAACGAAAGAGCGCGCTCGATACGCTGGCCGTGACCTCGCTGATCGGCCTGTGCTTCCTGTGGGGGCTGAACCAGGTCGCCGCGAAGGCGGCGCTGCCCGAGGTGCCGCCGCTGCAGCAGGCGGCGCTGCGCTCGGCGGGCGGCGCGCTGCTGGTGTTCCTGTGGTCGCGCTGGCGCGGCATCCGGCTGTTCGAGCGCGACGGCACGCTGGCCGGCGGACTGCTTGCCGGCGCACTGTTCGCCGCCGAGTTCGTCTGCATCTTCCTCGGGCTGCAGTTCACCAGCGCGTCGCGCATGGTGGTGTTCATCTACCTGTCGCCATTCGTCGTCGCGCTCGGCATGCCGTTCATCGCGCACTCGGAGCGGTTGTCGGGCGTGCAGGTGGGCGGGCTGGTCGCCGCGTTCGCGGGCGTCGCGTGGGCCTTTGCCGAGGGCTTCTCGCGGCCGGCCGTCGGCGCGCACCAGTGGAT
>NZ_JBFUCB010000075.1:0-15926 GCF_056405435.1 Rhizobacter sp. P1_G5
ATGCCGGGCGGTCGCTGGCCGTGCCGGCGGCGGTGACGCTGCTCGCGCTGTGGGCCGCGCCGCGCCAGCTGCCGCTGCTGCTGCAAAGCCTGCTGACGCTCGCGATCGTCACGCCGCTCGGGCCCCTGGTCTACCGGCTCGCGTACCGGCCGCTGGCCGACGCGTCGGTGCTGGTGCTGCTGATCGTCTCGGTCGGCGTGCATTTCGCGCTGACCGGCCTGGGCCTGCTGTTTTTCGGCGCCGAGGGCTTTCGCAACCCGAGCTTCTGGGACGAGCGCTTTCGCGCCGGGCCGCTGATGCTGTCGGGGCAGGCGCTGATCATCTTCTTCGTCTCGGCCGCGCTGATCGTCGGGCTGTGGCTGTTCTTCGGGCGCACGCTGCAGGGCAAGGCCTTGCGTGCGACAGCAGTGAACCGGCTCGGCGCGCGGCTGATGGGCATCTCGACCGACGGCGCCGGCCGCTGGAGCATGGGACTCGCGGCCTTCATCGGTGCGCTGTCGGGCCTGCTGATCGGCCCGACCACGACGATGTTCTACGACACCGGTTTCCTGATCGGCCTGAAGGGCTTCGTCKCGGCGATCTTCGGCGGGCTCGCGAGCTACCCGGGCGCGGCGGCCGGCGCGCTGTTCGTCGGCTGGCTCGAATCGTTCGGCTCGTTCTGGGCCAGCGCCTACAAGGAGGTGATCGTCTTCACGATGATCCTGCCGGTGCTGCTGTGGCGCAGCTTCACGCACGGCGAATCCGATGACGAGTAGAAGCTGGTTCCTCGTTGCGTTCGCCGCTGTGCTGGCGCTGCTGCCGCAGTTGCCGGTGCCGGAGTTCTGGATCACGCAGCTGAACTACATCGGGCTGTACGCGCTGGTCGTGATCGGCCTCGTGCTGCTGACCGGCATCGCCGGACTGACCTCGTTCGGCCAGGCGGCATTCGTCGGCCTCGGCGCGTACAGCAGTGCATGGCTCACGTTGACTCTCGGCTGGTCGCCGTGGCTCGCGGTGTTCGGCGGGCTCGCGCTGACGGCGCTCGCCGCGCTGCTGCTCGGCTGGATCACGCTGCGCATGTCGGGCCACTACCTGCCGCTCGCGACCATCGCCTGGTGCCTGAGCCTGTACTACCTGTTCGGCAACCTGGAGGCGCTGGGCCGCTACGACGGCTTGCTCGGCATCGTGCCGATCGGGTTCTTCGGCCTGCCGCTGAACACCGGCCGCAGCTTCTTCTACCTGCTGTGGGCGCTGGTGCTGCTGGCGGCGCTGGCGGCCACGCAGCTGCTCGATTCGCGCAGCGGCCGCGCGCTGCGGGCGCTGAAGGGCGGCAGCACGATGCCCGAGGCGATGGGCATCGATACCTTCCGCGCGAAGGTCGCGGTGTTCGTGCTCGCGGCGCTGCTGGCGAGCCTGTCGGGCTGGTTGTTCGCGCACTTCCAGCGCAGCGTCAATCCGTCGCCGTTCGGCCTGAAGATGGGCATCGAATACCTCTTCATGGCGGTGATCGGCGGCGTCGGCCACGTGTGGGGCGCACTCGCCGGCGCGGCCGTCGTCAAGCTGCTGGAGGACCAGCTGCAGGTGCTGCTGCCGCGGCTGCTCGGTGGCAGCGGCAGCTACGAGGTGATCGTGTTCGGCGTGCTGCTGGTGGGGGTGCTGCAGTACGCGCGCGACGGGCTGTGGGCCGCGGTCGTCGCACGGCTGCCGCGGCGCGTGCGCCAGCGCGACTGGGCCGATGCGCAGCCGCTGCCCGAAGCGGCGCGGCCGCCGCACGGCGAGCTGGTGCTTGACGTGCAGTCGGTGCGCAAGGAGTTCGGCGGGCTGGTCGCGGTGAACGACGTGAGCTTCCAGGTGCGGGCCGGCGAGATCGTCGGGCTGATCGGGCCGAACGGCGCCGGCAAGTCGACCACCTTCAACCTGGTGAGCGGCGTGCTGCCGCTGACGCGCGGCGAGGTGCGGCTGCGCGGCGAGCRCATCGACGGGCTGCCGTCGCGTGGCATTGCACGGCGCGGCGTGTCACGCACCTTCCAGCACGTGAAGATGGTGCCGGAGATGACGGTGCTGGAGAACGTCGCGCTCGGTGCCCACCGGCGCGGACGGCGCGGCATGCTGGCGGCGATGCTGCGGCTGGACCGCGACGAGGAGCGCCGGCTGCTGCGCGAGGCCGAGCGCCAGCTGCAACGCATCGGCATGGCCGACCGCGCCGACGAACTGGCTGGCAACCTGGCACTCGGGCCGCAGCGGCTGATGGAGATCGCGCGCGCGCTGAGCGCCGATCCGTCGCTGCTGCTGCTGGACGAGCCGGCCGCCGGCTTGCGCCACCAGGAGAAGCGGGCGCTGGCCGAGGTGCTGCGGCAGCTGCGCGCCGAGGGGCTGTCGATCCTGYTGGTCGAGCACGACATGGACCTGGTCATGGACGTGAGCGACCGCATCGTCGTGATGGAGTTCGGCACGCGGCTGATGCAGGGCACGCCGGCCGAGGTGCAGGCGAGCGAGGCGGTGCGCGCGGCCTACCTGGGCACGGAGCACTGAACGATGGCGGCTCCAATGCTCGACGTTATCGACCTGCACGCCGGCTACGGCCGCGCCGAAGTGCTGCGTGGCATCCGGCTGCAGGCCGCAGCGGGCAGCGTCGTCACCGTGATCGGCCCGAACGGCGCCGGCAAATCGACGCTGTTGAATGCGCTGATGGGCGTGCTGCCGTCGCGCGGGTCCATCCAATGTCAGGGCAATGCGATCGACGCGCTGCCACTCGAAGCACGCGTCGACCGCGGCATCGCCCTCGTGCCCGAGACCCGCGCGCTGTTCGGCAGCATGCCGGTCGAGGACAACCTGCGACTCGGCGCGTGGCGCCTGCGGCAGCGTGGGCCGCAAGCCGCACGCGACGCGATGGAGCGGGTGTTCGCGCTGTTCCCGCGCCTGCAGGAGCGGCGCGGCCAGTTGGCCGGCACGCTGTCGGGCGGCGAGCGGCAGATGCTGGCGGTGGGCCGCGCGCTGATGGGCGAGCCCTCGCTGCTGATGCTCGACGAGCCGAGCCTCGGCCTCGCGCCGCTGGTGGTGCGAGAGATCTTCCGCACCATTGCCGCGCTGCGCGCGACCGGCGTGACGATCCTGCTGGTCGAGCAGAACGCGCGCGCCGCGCTGGAGGTGGCCGACCATGCCTACGTGCTGGAGATGGGCGAGATCGTGCTGCAAGGCCCGGCCGGCGAGCTGGCGCAGGACCCGCGCGTGATCGACACCTACCTCGGCGCGGCGCGCTCCAGCGGACCCCGCTGATGGTGGAGGCGCTCGACACCTCGCGGCTGGAGCACCTGGTCGGCTATGCGGCGACGCGGGCCTCGGTGCAGCTGAAGCGCTCGTTCGTGCGCCACCTCGGGCCGCTGGAGCTGAAGGCGGTGGAGTTCTCGATCCTGGTGCTGGTGGCGGCCAACGAGCGCGTGAACCAGAAGCAGCTCGGCCAGGCGCTCGACGTGTCGGCACCGAACATGGCGGTGACGCTGGACCGCATGGTCGAACGCGGCTGGGTGCAGCGGGTGCGCTGCAGCGACGACCGGCGCTCGCAGCGCATCGAGCTGACGCCGGCCGGGCGCAAGCTGACGGCGCGCGCCGAGAAGATCGCCGCGACGATGGAGGACGACGCGTTGGCGGTGCTGTCGGCGCGCGAGCGTGGGACGCTGATCCGGCTGCTGATGCGCGTCGCGGCCGGCGCCGGCTAGAGCGGCTGCAACTCCGGCCCGCGCAGCCCGACCAGCRAGGCCCGCCCGCTGTCGTCGACGCGGAACTCGCCGAAGCGCGCCCCCGACCAGCGCTGTGCCTCGCCTTCGCGGAAGAACCAGGCATCGGTGACGAGGATCCAGCGGCCGTCCTTCGGTGTCAGCTCGATGCGCAGTTCGTCGGCCGCGAGCGGCGTGCCGTTGTCGAGCCGCAGCAGCACCAGCACGCCACGCCCGTCGCGCCGCGCGACCGCATGCGGTCGCTGTGCGCGCAGCAGGTCGTCGTCGAGGCCCTGCTCCAGCGCGGCCGGCAGGCGGAAGTTCAGCCGCATGAAGTCGCCTTGCATCAGCGAGCGCGGATCGGCCGGCGCGAGCTCGATGAACACCGGCTGGCCGTGCGCGATCAGCGATTCCTTCTGCCAGATGGCGAGGTTCGCGACCCCCAGCACGGCAGCGGCGCAGACGGCGATGCCCCAGCGCTGCGGCCCGGTGGGGGCTGCGGCACGTGCTGCAATCCCGCTCGGCTCGCGCCGCGGCCTGCCCCAGCGCGCCAGCAACGCGAGCACCGCGCCGGCCGCCACCATCAGCAAGGCCTTGTGCGCGAGCGGCCAGGCCAGTTGGTAATAGAACGCGCCGATGATCCAGGCCGCGGCCACGCCGGCCGCGGCGGCCAGGCGCCAGCGCCGCGTGGTCGCGCTCAGCGCGAGCGCCAGCAGCACCGCGCCGAGCGTGGGCATCAGCCAGGCCAGCAGCGCGAGCACCGCGGCCACGCCGGCCAGCCACGGCTGCCGCAGTCCCGGCCAGCGATGCGCGGCCCACAGCGCACCCGCGACGGCCAGCGCCAGCGACGCGGCCTGCTGCAGCGAGCCGATCCAGCGGTGGCCGTCATCGACGCTGCGAGCCACATCGCCTGCGAAGCCGGTCAGGTTCGCGCCGACCAGGAAGGTCATGCCGGCCCACCACGCGAGGCCRCACAGCGTCGCGAGCAGCCAGCCGGCACTGAGCGGCTCGACGACGGCGGCGTGCACCGGTGCGATGCGGCGCACCAGCACATGCGCAGCCACCCAGGCCGCGGCGCAGCCGTGCCATGCGAGCCAGAACACGCCGAGGCGCGTGGCGTGCGAGCCGCGCCACGGGTCGATCGCCAGTGCGAGCGCCAGCATCACCGCCGCCAGTGCACCGAGCAGCGCGCGCAGCCAATCGGCCCGCACCAGCACCGCGACGGCGAGCGCCACCGTGCCGAGCGTCGCGAAGGCGAGGGCATCCGGCAGGTCGCGGAACAGCCCGAAGGCGAGCGCGCCGCCGCCGACGATCAGCCCCGGCACCGCGAGCTGCTCGACGAACAACGGCACCTGCCGCGCATGCAGCACCACCAGCGAGCCGGCCAGCACCAGCAGCCCGACCACGTAGGGCCCGGCGCCGCGCGTGACGAAGTCGCCGAACAGCATGCCGACGAAGATGATCAGCGGGACCGCTGCCAGCCAGGCGCCGAGGCCGGTCAGCAGCACGACCGGCCACGGCCGGTTCTCGGTGGGCGCCATCAGGGAATCGCTCATGCGGTGGCTCCGGTGCGTGCGTGGCGGCGTGCGAGGTGCATCACGCCCGAGACGCTGGCGGCCAGCAGGCCGGCGGCGGACAGGCCCAGCAGCAGCAGCCGGCCGATCTCGTCGCCACCGCTGTGGCGATCGAACAGCAAGTGCGTGAGCCCGGCGACGAGCAGCGCGTTCAGCCCGAGGGCCACGGCGCTGAGCCCGTAGATGTCGAACAGGTGCCGATTGGCCAGCACCACCGCGGCGATGCCCAGCACCGCCAGCGCCAGCGCGTAGTGCGCGCCGCTGCGGTCACCGAACACCGCGCTGGCGCCGCTCACGCAGACCATCACGACGGCCAGCGTCACCGCGGTGCGCTCGCCCCACAGGCCGCCACCGGTGAGGCGCTGCCACGCCGGATGCAGCGCGGCCACCAGCGCGATCGCCGCGCTCCAGCCGATCAGGTGGGCCGGCAGGTCCTGCGGCTCGATGCGCCAGCGGTGACCGGTGTGCGCGACGATCCACAGCGAGATGCCGCTCATCGCAACCAGCGCGAACGGGGCCCACAGCACGTCGCTGCGCGCGCCCAGGCACAGCGGCAGCGCGAGCGCGGCCCACAGCGCGAACAGCTGCCAGGCGTCGGCGCCGGTCTGGTAGGTCTGGCCGAAGAAGGCGAACAGGCCGCCGATCCCGAGCAGCGCCAGCAGCCCGAGCGGCGCGCGCAAGGCGGGCCGCCACAGCGCGCCGGCGCACATCACCACGACGCTGCCTTGCAGCAACGCGAAGCGGCCGGTGCGGCCCAGCGTGTCCCAGTTGGCGGCGATCCAGAAGATCAGGCCCAGCCCGCCGAGCGCGGCGGCCAGCACCGCAATGCCTTGCGGCAGGCGCTGCGAGAGCGCGGGTGGTTCGTCGTGCAGGTCCATGGCTCCTCCGGGATGTGGCGCGATGGTAGCGATGCACCGAGCCGTCCGGCGCTGGCAGGTGCAGCGAGTGCCGCGGCTTGCCACCGCCGGGTGCGCACAGCGATACCGTGTCGGGGTCAGTCCGGCGCGTCGAGGTTGTCCGTCACCCGCTGCAGCAGCGCCAGCAGCTGCCGCTGCTCGGTCGCGCTGAACCCCGACACGGCCCGTGCATTCAGCTTGCGCGCCTGCTGCTGCAGCGTGCGCAGCACCGCCTGGCCGTCGGGCGTCAGCGACAGCGCGACGCTGCGCCGATCCGCCTCGTCGGCCTGCGCGTCGAGCAGGCCGCGCTCGCGCAGGCCCTTGATCAGCCGTGCGAGCTGTGCCTTGTCGCGCCCGCTGTGCTGCGACAGCTCGCTCTGCGTCGCGCCGGGGTGGCGGCCGAAGTAGCCGAGCACCTTGCTCTCCATGTGCGTGATGTCGTGCGGCCCGTCGCGCAGCACCTGGTACTGCTGCCCGCGGTACTGGTGCATCACCGTGTGGATCAGCTCCAGCACGTCGTCTTCCACACGGGGCGCTGCTTTGCCCTGATGGTTGACATTGTCATCTTGTTTGCCCATGATGGGGGATATTGTCAACCATTTCGAAAGCGGGCCCATGACGGCAGAAACATCCACCCGGCGCGTGCAGCGCGTCCAGCATGAGATCAGGCGGCGCGAGCTGCGCGTCGTGCGCGTCGAGGCCACCAGCCCCGGCTTCCGGCGCATCGTGGTGGCCGGCGAGCCGATGGCGGGTTTCGTCAGCGCATCGTTCGACGACCATGTGAAGCTCTTCATCGACACCGGTGCGGCCGAGCCGGTGCGCCGCGACKACACGCCGCGCCGCCACGATGCCGCGGCGGGCGAGCTGACGCTGGATTTCGCGCTGCACGACGACGGCCCGGCGTCCGACTGGGCGGCGCGTGCGCAGCCCGGCGACGCGCTGACCGTGGCCGGCCCGCGCGGCTCGTTCATCATCCCGCTCGACTACGACTGGCACCTGCTGATCGGTGACGCGAGCGCGCTGCCGGCGATCGAGCGCCGGCTCGAGGAGCTGCCGGCCGGCACGCGCGCGATCGTGCTGCTGCAGCTCGATGCGGCCGACCGCCGGCCGCTGGCGAGTGCCGCCGCGCTGCAGGTGCAGCATGTCGACAGCGACGATGCGCTGCTCGCCGCGGCCCGGGCGCTCACGCTGCCGCCCGGCGACGGCTACGCCTGGTGCGCCGGCGAGGCCGCGGTGATGGCGGCGCTGCGCCGCGTGCTGGTCGACGAGAAGGGCCACGACCGCCACGCGATCCGCGCGGCCGCGTACTGGAAGCGCGGTGTCATCGCGCACCACGAGAACCTCGGCGACTGAAGGGAGCCACCATGTCCAACAGAACCTTGCCGCTCGACGACCACCTGCTCGACTACCTCATCGCCCACTCGGTGCGCGAGCACCCGGCGCAGGCGGCGCTGCGCGAGGCAACGCGGCGGCATCCGCATGCGGGCATGCAGATCTCGCCCGAGCAGGGGCAGTTCATGTCGCTGCTGGTGCGATTGATCGGCGCGCGCCGCACGATCGAGGTCGGCGTGTTCACCGGCTACAGCGCGCTGACGGTGGCGCTCGCGCTGCCCGATGACGGCCGGCTGCTCGCCTGCGATATCAACGACGACTACACCCGCGTCGGCCGGCCGTTCTGGCAGCAGGCGGGCGTCGCGCACAAGATCGACCTGCAGATCGCGCCGGCGTTGCTGACGCTCGATGCACGCCTCGCGGCGGGCGAGGCCGGGCACTACGACTTCGCGTTCATCGATGCCGACAAGCGCGGCTATGACGCGTATGTCGAGCGCTGCCTGCAGCTGCTGCGCCCGGGCGGGCTGATCGCGATCGACAACGTGCTGTGGAGCGGCGAGGTCGCGCACCCGGCCGCGGCCGGCACCGACACTGCGGCGCTGCAGGCGCTCAACGAGAAGCTGCATCGCGACGAGCGGGTGGATGTGTCGATGCTGCCGATCGGCGACGGGCTCACTCTCGCGCGCAAGCGCTAGGGCTCAGCCCCACACCTCCTGCGCGGTCTCGACGACGAGCCTGAGCTTCGCCCGCTGCGCCTCCACCGCGATGTCGTTGCCGTGCACCGTGCTGCTGAAGCCGCACTGCGGCGACAGGCACAGCTGCTCCAGCGGCACGTACTTCGCGGCCTCGTCGATGCGGCGCTTCAGGTCGTCTTTCGACTCCAGCTCGCCGAGCTTGGTCGTGACCAGGCCCAGCACCACCGTCTTGCCCTTCGGCAGGAAGCGCAGCGGCCTGAAATCGCCGCTGCGCGCGTCGTCGTACTCGAGAAAGTACGCATCGACGTCCATCTCCGACAGCAGCGCCTGCGCCACCGGCTCGTAGCCGCCCTGCGCCGCCCAGGTGCTCTTGAAATTGCCGCGGCACAGGTGCACTGCGAGCGTCATGCCGGCCGGCTTCTGCGCCACCACGCGGTTGATGAAACCGGCGTAGCGGTGCGGCAGCTCGTCGGGGTCGTCGCCGCGCTGGCGGGCCGCCTCGCGCATCTTGTCGTCGCACAGGTAGGCGAGGTTGGTGTCGTCCATCTGCACATAGGTCGCGCCGGCCGCGGCCAGCGAGCGCAGTTCGTCGCCGTAAGCGTTCGCCACGTCCTGGTAGAACGGCTCCAGGTCCGGGTAGTGCTCGCGGCTGATGCCGGCGCGCCCGCCGCGGAAGTGCAGCATCGTCGGCGACGGGATCGTCACCTTCGGCGTGCGCCGCGTCTGCGACTTCAGGTACTCGAAGTCGGCGCGCTGGATGTCCTTCACGTGGCGAACCTTGTCGATCACGCGCATCAYCGGCGGGGCGAGCTCCTCGCTGCCGTCGGGCTTCTTCACCAGCACCGGGATGTCGGTCTTCACGCCGCCCAGCTGTTCCAGGAAATCGATGTGGAAGTAGGTGCGCCGGAACTCGCCGTCGGTGATGCTCTGCAGGCCCACGTCTTCCTGGAAGCGCACGATCTCGGTGATCGCCCGGTCCTCCACCGCGCGCAGTTCGGCCGCGCTGATCTCCTTCAACCGGAAGCGCTCACGGGCTTCGAGGAGGTACTTCGGGCGCAGGAAACTGCCGACGTGGTCGGCACGAAAAGGAGCGGCGGAACGCGAGGTCATGAAGGTCTCCTGTGAGGGTTCACCGCGATGCGCGATGCCCCCGTTTCTGCTGCAATGTTCTTATATAGAACACGGGTGCTGTATGCGAACCAGGATGCTAGCATCCGGCCCCGGATTCGCTGCATCATCCACCGCCTTCCCAACGGAGACAAACGCATGCACAAGCGCACCGCCCTGCGGCACCTCGCTGCGGCGGGGCTGGCCTCGAGCCTGCCCCTGGCTTTCCAATCGACCGCCTTCGCGCAGGCCAAGCCGTTCAAGATCGGCTTCATCCTCCCGATGACCGGGCAATCGGCGTCGACCGGCCGGCAGATCGAAGCGGCCGCGAAGCTCTACCTGGCGCAGAACGGCGCGACGGTCGCCGGCCGCAAGATCGAGCTGATCATCAAGGACGATGCCGGCGTGGCCGACGCGACGCGCCGCATCGCGCWGGAGCTGGTGGTCAGCGACAAGGTCGACGTGCTGGCCGGCTTCGGGCTGACGCCGCTGGCCCTCGCGACCGCGCCGATCGCGACGCAGAGCAAGACGCCGATGGTCGTGACCGCCGCGGCCACGTCGATCGTCACCGAGCAGTCGCCCTACATCGTGCGCACCAGCTTCACGCTGCCGCAGGTGACGCTGGGCATTGCCGAGTGGGCGGGCAAGAACCAGATCAAGCGCGCGGTGACGCTGGTGGCCGACTACGCGCCCGGCATCGACGCCGAGAAGACCTTCAAGGACCGCTTCAAGCTGAACGGCGGCGAGGTCATCGGCGAGATCCGCTCGCCGCTGCGCAACCCCGATTTCGCGCCCTTCCTGCAGAAGGTGCGCGACCTGAGCCCCGATGCGGTGTTCGTGTTCCTGCCGTCCGGCCAGGGCGCGGCCTTCATGAAGCAGTTCGCCGAGCGCGGGCTCGACAAGTCGGGCATCCGCCTGATCTGCACCGGCGACGTGACCGATGACGACCAGCTCAACGACATGGGCGACGTCGCGCTGAACATCGTCAGCTCGCACCACTACTCGGCCTCGCACCCGTCGGCGGTCAACAAGAAGTTCGTCGAGGCCTTCCAGGCGGCCAACAAGTTCCGCCCGAACTTCATGGCGGTGGCCGGCTACGACGGCATGCGCGTGATCACGAAGGCGCTCGAGGCCACCAAGGGTGCGGGCGGCGGCGATGCGCTGCTGGCCGCAATGAAGGGCCAGGTGTTCGAGAGCCCGCGCGGCCCGGTGCTGATTGACGCGCAGACGCGCGACATCGTGCAGGACGTCTACATCCGCCGCGTCGCGCGCGTGAACGGCCAGCTCTTCAACGAGGAGTTCGACGTGCAGAAGGCCGTGAAGGACCCGGGCAAGACGAAGTAGGCATGCTGACGCTGCTGTTCGACGGCATCGCCTACGGCATGCTGCTGTTCGTGCTGGCCGTCGGGCTGGCGGTCACGCTCGGGTTGATGAATTTCRTCAACCTSGCGCATGGYGCKTTCGCGATGGCCGGCGGCTACRTCACCGTGCTGCTGATGAACCGGCTCGGCGTGCCCTTCCTCGCGACGCTGCCGGCCGCCTTCATCCTCACCGCGCTGGCCGGCGCGCTGCTCGAACGCACGCTGTACCGGCCGATGTACGCGAAGCCGCACCTSGACCAGGTGCTGTTYTCGATCGGCCTGGTGTTCATGGCGGTGACGGCGGTCGACTGGCTGATCGGCTCGCAGCAGCAGATGATCCAGGTGCCGCCGTGGCTGCAGGGCCGCTTCGACTTCGCCGCGGTCGGCATCGGCAAGTACCGGCTGTTCATCATCGTGCTGTGCGCGCTGCTGACGATCGCGCTGCAGGCGGTGCTGACGCGCACCCGCTTCGGCAGCCGGCTGCGCGCCGCGGTCGACGACCCGCGCGTCGCGCAGGGCCTGGGCATCAACACCAGCCAGGTGTTCCTGCTGACCTTCGCGGTCGGCTCGGGGCTGGCCGGCCTGGGCGGTGCGCTCGGTGCCGAGGTGTTCGGGCTGGATCCGAGCTTCCCGCTCAAGTTCATGATCTATTTCCTGATCGTCGTCTCGGTCGGCGGCACCACCACCATCACCGGTCCGTTGCTGGCCGCGCTGCTGCTCGGCATCGCCGACGTGTTCGGCAAGTACTACGTGCCCAAGCTCGGCGCCTTCATCGTCTACACGCTGATGATCGTGATCCTGACGCTGCGCCCGCAGGGGTTGTTCGGGCGGAGTGCCAGCCGATGAGCGTCCGGGATTCGCTGTCCGCCGCTTCGGCCTGGCGCTGGTGGGAGTTCGCGCTCGGGCTGGTCGCGCTCGGCTCCTGCGTGTTCGCCGGCGAGCATGCGCTGCTGCTCAACGAGATCGCGATCCTCGGGCTGTTCGCGATGTCGCTCGACCTGGTGCTGGGCTACGCCGGCATCGTGTCGCTCGGCCATGCGGCGTTCTTCGGCTTCGGTGCCTATGTGGCGGCGCTGTTCGCGAAGCACGTGATGCCCGATCCGCTGGTCGGGCTGGCGGTGGCGATCGCGGCGTCGGCGCTGCTCGGCGCGCTCGGCAGCCTGCTGATCCTGCGCGGCTCCGACCTGACGCGGCTGATGGTGACGCTCGGCGTCGCGTCGGTGCTCTACGAGCTGGCGAACAAGCTGGACTGGCTGACCGGCGGCACCGACGGGCTGCAGGGCGTCGTGATGGGGCCGTTGCTCGGGCGATTCGAGTTCGACCTGTACGGCCGCACCGCGTACGCCTACAGCCTCGCGGTGCTGGTGCTCGCGCTGCTGTTCGCGCGGCGCGTCGTGCACTCGCCGTTCGGCGTCTCGCTGAAGGCCTTGCGCGACAACCGGCTGCGCGCCACCAGCGTCGGGCTGTCGGTGCCGGCGCGGCTCGCGGCGGTGTACACCCTCGCGGCCGGGCTCGCCGGCGCGGCGGGCGCGCTGCTCGCGCAGACCAGCGGCTTCGCGTCGCTCGACGTGCTGGATTTCCACCGCAGCGCCGACGTGCTGCTGGTGCTCGTGATCGGCGGCACCGGCTACCTGTACGGCGGGCTGTTCGGCGCGATCGCGTTCAAGCTGCTGCACGACCTGGTGTCGGCCTGGACGCCGCAGTACTGGCTGTTCTGGCTCGGGCTGTTCCTCGTGGTGCTGATGCTCGTGGGCCGCGACCGCTTCATCCGCCCGTGGACCTGGTGGGGCCGCAAGCCATGACCATCGCGCTGGAAACCCGCGGCCTCGTCAAGCGCTTCGGCGGCATCGCTGCGACGCAGGACGTGTCGCTGACGATCGAGACCGGCGCGCGCCACGCGCTGATCGGCCCGAACGGTGCCGGCAAGACGACGCTGATCAACCTGCTGACCGGCGTGCTCGCGCCGAGCGCCGGCACGATCCTGCTCGACGGCCAGGACATCACCCGCCTCGCGCCGCACCAGCGCGTGAAGCGCGGGCTGGTGCGCACCTTCCAGATCAACCAGCTGTGGAGCGAGCTGACGCCGCTGCAGTCGCTGGCGCTCGCGGTGACGGCCGAGCGCGGGGCCGCTTCGCGCTGGTGGCAGCCGCTCGGCCGGGCCGATGGCGTGGCCGAGGCCTGCGAGACGCTGCTGAAGCAGTTCCGCCTCGACGACGTGATGGACCGCAAGGTGGCAGTGCTGCCCTACGGCAAGCGCCGGCTGCTGGAAATCGCGACCGCGCTCGCGTGCCGGCCGCGCGTGCTGCTGCTCGACGAGCCGGTGGCCGGCGTGCCCGAGGGCGAGCGGCAGGAGATCTTCGACACCATCAACGCGCTGCCGGCCGACGTGTCGATCCTGCTGATCGAGCACGACATGGACCTGGTCTTCAACTTCGCGCGCCGCGTGTCGGTGCTGGTCAACGGCGCGCTGTTCGCCGAGGGCGACGTGCAGGCGATCGCGAACGACCCGCGCGTGAAGGCGGTGTACCTCGGCCAGGGGGAGGTCGCCCATGGCTGAGCCGCTGCTGCGCGTGGAGGGCCTGAGCTCCGGCTACGGCGAGGCCGTGGTGGTGCAGGGCGTCGACCTGGAACTGGCGGCCGGGCAGTCGCTCGCGCTGCTGGGCCGCAACGGCACCGGCAAGACGACGCTGCTGAATACGCTGGTCGGCGTGACGCGCCGCCATGCCGGCCGCATCGTGCTGGCCGGGCAGGACATCAGCGCGACGGCCCCGTACCGGCGCGCCGCGGCCGGCATCGGCTGGGTGCCGCAGGAGCGCAACATCTTCAAGTCGCTGACGGTCGACGAGAACCTGACGGCGGTCGCGCGCCCGGGGGCGTGGACCGTCGCGCGCGCCTATGAGATGTTCCCGCGGCTCGCGGAGCGGCGCGGCAACCTGGGCCACCAGCTGTCCGGCGGGGAGCAGCAGATGCTGGCGGTGGCGCGCGCGCTGGTGCTGAACCCGAAGCTGCTGCTGCTCGACGAGCCGCTGGAGGGCCTGGCGCCGATCATCGTGGAGGAGCTGCTGCGCTCGATCGCGCGCGTGGTGCGCGACGAGGGGCTGTCGGCCATCATCGTCGAGCAGAACCCGCGGATGATCCTGCCGATCACGCAGCATGCGGTGGTGCTGGACCGCGGCAGCATCGTGCACCGCAGCGACAGCGCGGCGCTGCTTGCCGAGCCGCAGCAGCTCGAGCGCTGGCTCGCGGTGTCGCAGCGCTGAACTGAGCAATCCCGGTGGCGCGCGGCGGCGGCCTGCGCCCTACAGTGGCGCGGCCCATCACCTTCGTCCATGCGCCACCAGTCCGAGCTCTCCTACCGCCGCCGCATCAACCGCGTCGTCGCCCATGTGCATGCGCAGCTGTCCTCCGATCTGGAGGGGAGCACGCTGGCCGACATCGCCGCGATGTCGCGCTTCCACTTCCACCGCGTGTTCTCCGCGATGACCGGCATGACGCCGGCGCAGTACGTGCTGCGCATGCGTCTCGCGGCCGCCGTCGAGGCGCTGCGCGGCGGCAGCGCGCCGGTCGGGAAGATCGCGCTCGATTGCGGCTTCGATGGCGGCACCAGCTTCGCCCGCGCGCTGCGGCGCGAGTGCGGGCTGTCGCCGAGCGCGGTGCGCCAGGCGCTGGTGGACCCGCGCCTGGTGCTGCCGGTGGTGGCGTCCCCCCGTCCCCTCAGGAGAAAGACCATGCTTGAACCGAGCTTCCGCGACCTGCCTGAACGCCAGGTGCTGTGYGCCACCGAACGCGGCGCGATCGACAACGACATGAGTGCCGCCGCGCAACGCGCCTTCGGCCGCCTGCTGCCCGCTGTGCAGGCGCTCGGCCTCGGCGAGCGGCAGACCGCGTGCCTCGCGATCTGTCCCGACGAGATCAAGGGCTTCGACGACCCCGAGGCGCGCTTCATCGCGGCCGTCGCGTTCAGCGGCCCGGTGCCCGATCTCTCGGCCGTCGACCGCATCGACTGCCAGGCGATCCCCGCCGGCCGCTGGGCGGTGTTCCGCCACACCGGCCCGTACGACACGCTGTGGCAGACCTGGMGCGCGATCTACCGCGACTGGGTGCCGTCGTCCGGCATCGAGCTGCGCGACGCCGCGCCGTTCGAGGACTACGTGAACGACCCCAGCCAGGTGCCGGCCGAGCAATTGATCACCGACATCCACATCCCGGTGCGCTGACGCGCCGCTCAGTGCTCGAGCGGCAGGCCGACGTAGTTCTCGGCCAGCACCGTGGCCGCCGCCTCGGAGTGCAGCAGGTAGCCGATCTCGGCCTCCTGCACCTTCTGGCCGAACTCGCCGCCGTCCGGGAAACGGTGCATCAGCGACGTGAACCACCACGAGAAGCGCACCGCGTTCCAGACGCGGCGCAGGCAGCGTTCGGAGTAGCGGTCGATGCCGGCGTCGCTGCGCTGCCGGTAGTGCTCGATCAGCGCCTGCGACAGGTACTGCACGTCGGAGGCCGCGAGGTTCAGGCCCTTCGCGCCGGTCGGCGGCACGATGTGCGCCGCATCGCCGGCGAGGAACAGCCGGCCGAAGCGCATCGGCTCGGCGACGAAGCTGCGCAGCGGCGCGATGCTCTTCTCGATCGACGCTCCGGTGACCATGCGCTCGGCCGATTCCGGGTCGAGCCGGCGCCGCAGCTCGTCCCAGAACGCCTGGTCGCTCCAGCGCGCGACCGAGTCGTCCGCCGGGCACTGGATGTAGTAGCGGCTGCGCGTCAGCGATCGCATGCTGCACAGCGCGAAGCCGCGCTCGTGGTTCGAGTAGATCAGCTCGTGCGAGACCGGTGGCGTGTCCGACAGCACGCCGAGCCAGCCGAACGGGTAGCTGCGCTCGAACACCTTCAGCGCGGCCGGCGGCACGCTCGCGCGGCTCACGCCGTGGAAGCCGTCGCAGCCGGCGATGAAATCGCACTGCAGCTCGTGCGTGACGCCTTGCCGGCGCCAGGTGACGCGCGGCGCCGCACCGTCGAAGTCGTGCAACGCAACGTCCTCGGCCTCGTACTCGGTGACGGCGCCGCAGGCGCTGCGGGCATCCATCAGGTCGCGCGTCAGCTCGGTCTGGCCGTAGACCATCACCTGCCGGCCGTGCGTCAGCCGGTGCAGGTCGATGCGCTGGCGGGTGTTGCGAAAGCCGAGGGCGAAGCCGCCGTGCACCAGCCCCTGCGCATGCATGCGCTGGCCGATGCCGAGCTGGTCCATCAGGTCGACCGTGCCCTGCTCGAGCACGCC
>NZ_JBFUCB010000076.1:0-15856 GCF_056405435.1 Rhizobacter sp. P1_G5
GCGCGGGTGGCCTGGGCGTGCTGCGCGCCCTGCGCGCGCGCCACGACAGCACGCCGGTCATCGTGCTGACCGCCCGCGACGGCGTCGGCGAGCGCGTCGCCGGCCTCGACGCCGGTGCCGACGACTACCTCGTCAAACCCTTCGAGCTCGATGAACTGAGTGCCCGCATGCGCGCCGTGCTGCGCCGCCACAGCGGCCGGGCGCAGCCGCTGCTCAGCCACGGCGGCGTCACGCTCGACCCGGCCACGCGCCAGGTGGCGCGCGACGGCGTGCCGGTGCTGCTGTCGGCGCGCGAGTTCGCGGTGCTCGAGGCGCTGATGGCCCGGCCCGGCGCGCTGCTGTCGCGCGCCCAGCTCGAGGACCGGCTCTACGGCTGGGGCGAAGAGATCGAGAGCAACGCCGTCTCGGTCTACATCCACCAGCTGCGCCGCAAGCTGGGCGCCGACTTCATCCAGAACATGCGCGGCGTCGGCTACTACGTCGGCACGCCCGGCACACCCCCGGCGGGCGGCGCTTGAAGTCGATCCGCCTGCGCCTGCTGCTGGCGCTGCTCGCGATGCTGATGGTGGCCGCCGCGGTGATGGGCGCGATCACCTACCGCAGCGTGCTCAGCGAGACCGAGGCGCTGTTCGACTACCAGCTGCGCCAGATGGCGCTGTCGCTGCGCGACCAGGGCGAGATCGCGACCGAGCAGATGAACGCGCTGGCCGACGAGCAGTTCGATTTCGTCGTGCAGATCTGGAGCGTCGACGGCCGCCGCATCTACGCGACGCGCGACCACCCCGACCTGCCGACCCGCGTGCTGCTCGGGCTCGCCACCGTGCAGGCCGGCGCCGACGGTGYGGGCCCGGCCTGGCGCACCTTCAGCGTGGCCACCGGCTCCCGCGTGATCCAGGTGGCGCAACCGGCGCAGATCCGCAAGCGGCTGGCGGCCGGCGCGGCGCTGCGCAGCGTCGCGCCGCTGCTGCTGCTGGCGCCGGTGATGGCGCTGGCGATGGGCTGGATCGCGGCGCTCACGCTGCGCCCGTTGCGCCGCGTCGCAGGGCAGCTGCGCGAACGCGGCGAGCAACTGCTGGAGCCCCTGCCGCAGCACGGCCTGCCGGACGAGGTGGCGCCGCTGGTCGGCGCGCTGAACGCGCTGCTGCAGCGCCTGGGCCATTCGCTCGACACGCAGCGCGCGTTCGTGTCCGACGCGGCGCACGAGCTGCGCTCGCCGCTGACGGCGCTGAAGCTGCAGCTGGAGCTGCTGAAGCGCGCGCCCGACGACGCGCAGCGCCAGCAGGCCATCGACGCACTGAGCCACGGCATCGACCGCTCGGCACGGCTGGTCGAGCAGCTGCTGACGCTCGCACGCACCGAGCCCGGCGCCGCGCCCGCCGCCACCGAGCGCGTGGACCTGGCCGAGGTGGTGCGCCAGGCGCTGGTCGACACCGCGGCGTTCGCGCTGTCGCGCGGCGCCGACTTCGAACTGTTCGCGGATGAACCGGTGTTCGTGCAGGGCGATCGCAACGCGCTGTCGGTGCTGGCGCGCAACCTCGCGGACAACGCGGTGCGCTACTCGCCGCCGGGCTCGCGCATCGAGCTGCACGTGGCGATCGAGGAGGGCGCCGCGATCCTGCAGGTCGACGACGCCGGCCCCGGCATTCCACCGGGCGACCGCGAGCGCGTGTTCGACCGCTTCTACCGCCGCGCCGAGCACGAGGAATCGGGCACCGGCCTCGGCCTTGCGATCGTGCGCGGCGTCGCGCAGCAGCACGGCGCGAGCGTCACGCTCGGCGACTCGCCGCTCGGCGGCCTGCGCGCCACGGTGCGCTTCGAGGCGGCTGCATGACCCGCCGCGGGTGGACCTGGAAGATCTGGTTGCTGGCCTGCCTCGCCGGCATGGCCTTCGCCGCGCAGGCCGAGCAGATGTCGCTGCGCGAGTACGGCCAGGCCGACGGGCTGGACAACCTGGCGGCACGTGCGCTGGCGCAGGACCGTGCCGGCTTCCTGTGGGTCGGTACCGAGAACGGCCTCTACCGCTTCGATGGCGAGCGCTTCGAGCGCATCGGGGCCGAGCAGGGATTGATCGAGGTCAACGCGCTCGCTGCCGATGCGGCCGGTCGCGTCTGGGTCGGCACCACTGACGGGCTGTTCGTGTTGCAGAAGGGCGCGTTGCGCCGCGTCGATCGCGAAGGGAGGCCGATCACCGTCTTCTTCCCGCAGGGTCTCGCGGCGGCCGGCGCGGACCGGCTGTGGGTGATCGACGGGGATGGTCGGCTGCTCGTGGTCAGCAGCCCCGATGACGGCGAGCACTGGCGGGTGAGTGACGGCCCGGCGACCGTGCAGGCGCCCCTGCGCCAGCTGGAGAGCGTGCTCGCGACCGGCGACGATGAGCTCTGGCTCGGCTGCGGCGAAGCGCTGTGCCGCCTGCATGCGGGGCAGCTGGAGGTCTGGGACGCCGGGCGCGGCGTGCCGCGCCAGCGCTGGTCGCGGCTGCTGCGCAGCCGCGAGGGCGCACTGTGGGCCCGCAGTTCGAGCGGCATCGTGCAGCTGCCGGCCGGTGCAGAGCGCTTCGTCGAGCGCGGCGATGCGCAGTTCGTCGAGGATCCGGTGGCGAACTATCCGCTGCTCGAGGACGCTCAGCAGCGCATCCTGACCGCGGTGCCGCAGGCCTTGCTGCGCTGGGATGGCCGCTCGTGGCAGCGTTTCGGCAACGACGCCGGGCTGCCGCTGGGTGGCAAGCTGCGCGCGATGCTGGCCGACCGCGAAGGCGGGGTCTGGCTGGGGCAGCTCGGCGCCGGCGTGCTGCAGTGGCGCGGTTACGGCCTGTGGGAGAACTGGTCGGTCGCAGACGGGCTGCCGCGCTCCACCGTATGGAGCATCCGGCGCAGCGCGGCACCGGGGGGGCAGCGCCTGCACGTCGCCACCGGCGGCGGGCTGGCTGTCTTCGACGCTGCGGCGCGCCGTTTCGTCGCGGCTGCGCCCGATACGCCGGCCACGCGCGAGGTGTCGAGTCTCGAACAGGACGGTGYCGGCGGGCTGTGGGCCGRCACCCGGGGCGGGAAACTGCTGCGCTTCAGCAACGCCGCGGGCCCCCAGCCGGCGTCGGTCGAAAGCCTCGATCAGGCGCCATCGATCTACCGCGTGCAGCGCGATCGCGACGCCGAGCTGTGGATCRCGTCCGACGAGGGCGTGTACCGCTGGCGCACGGAGGTGGCGGGCTCGAGGCCGCAGCTCGCCGACCCGATGGCCAAGGGGATGTTCGTCGACATGTGCCGGGCGCCGGACGGCACGCTGTGGTTCGCCGGCGAGCCGGGCATCGCACGCCTGGCGGGCRGACGCTGGCAGCCCGCACGCCTGCTCGAACCCGGCCGCGCCGGCAGGGAGTCGGCCATCGGCTGCCTGCGCGACGGCAGTGTCGTCGCGGCGAGCGCCGACCAGCGCCTGCGCCGCCTGGTGTCGCAGGGCGACGCGATCGTCGCCACCGACATCACGCCGCCGCTGTTGCGCGGGCGCAGCGTGCTTGAGCTGCTGGAGGACCGCCGGGGCTGGCTGTGGGCGAACACCGACGCCGGCGTGGGGGTGTGGAACGGCAGGGTGTGGCGCCTGCTCGATCAGCGCAACGGGCTGGTCTGGAACGACACCTCGAGCGGCGCCTTGTACGAGGACACCGACGGCACGATCTGGATCGGCACCAGCCGCGGCGCATCCCACCTGGTTGCGCCCGATGCACTGTTCGCGGACGGGACGCGGGACGCGACCATCCTGTCCGTGYGCAGCAATGGCGTGTCCCTGCCGACGGATCGAAGGCTGCGGCTGCCGTGGTCGCGCGGCGCGCTGGAGATCGGGCTGGCCGTGCCGGCCTACCGCGACCGCAACGGCCTGGCGCTGGAATACCGCCTCGCCGGCTTCGACGACCGATGGACCGTGGCGCCGCACACCGATGTGCGCCTGACCGGCCTGCCGGCTGGCAGCTACCGCTTCGAGGCCCGGGCCGCCGACCTGGAGCGCGGCTCGCGATCGGCCAGCGTAGCGCTGGACTTCGAGATCGAGCCGGCCTGGTGGGCCACACGCACGTTCTACGCCGCCTGCGCCGCGCTGGCGCTCGGGCTGGCCTGGGCCTGGTCATGGTGGCGCACGCGCGCGCTGGTGCGCGCCGAGCAGCGGCTGCAGGCCCTGGTGCGCGAACGCACGCGCGAGCTCGAGGCCTCGCAGGAGCAGCTGCGCGAGCAGGCCACGAAGGACGCGCTGACCGGCGCCTGGAACCGGCGCGCGATCCTGGAGATCCTCGAGCGCGAGGTCGGGCGCACGCGGCGCGAGCGCAGGTCCCTGACCCTGGTGCTGGCCGACATCGATCACTTCAAGCGCATCAACGACAGCCACGGCCACCCGGCAGGCGATGCCGTGCTGCGCGAGTTCGTCGCCCGCCTGGCGGGCGAGGTCCGCCCCTATGACGCCATCGGCCGCTACGGCGGCGAGGAGTTTCTGCTGATCCTGCCCGGGCTGGGCTCCGGGCCGACCGAGGACCGCGAACGCCTGGCGCGTATCCACGCTGCGGTCGCGGCGATGCCGATGCAGGCCGGCGAGACCGCCGTGGCGGTCACGTGCTCCTTCGGCGCGATCGGCCTGGAGCCTTCGTCGCGCCTCAGCATCGACGACATGATCGCGGCGGCCGATGCGGCGTTGCACCGTGCCAAGCACGGCGGACGCGATCGCATCGAGTACGCGCCGCCGGTGGCCGCCGCTACATGACGCGCCCGAACCACCACACCGACAGCGTCGCCGCCACCAGCACCAGCAGGGCCCCGAACGCCGCGAACAGGCTGCTGACCTCGGTCTCCTTCTTCTCGACCATCAGCCGCGAGCTGAGGCTCTGGTAGACCTTCTTCAGGTCGGTGGCGGTGCCGGCGTAGAAGTACTCGCCGCGCGTCAGGTTGGCGATGTTCTTCAGCGTCTCCTCGTCCAGGCGCACGCGCATCGACCAGCCCTCGAAGCCGATCGTCTCGCCTTCCTTGGTGCCGATGCCCACCGAATACACCTTCACGCCGCGGTCGGCCGCCATCTTCGCGGCGTCCAGCGGGTCGGGCCCGGTGGTGCGCTGGCCATCGGTCAGCAGGATCACCGCGGCCGAGGCGTACGAGCCCGGCGCGACCGGCACGAAATCCTGCTTCGGCTTGTCGTTCGGCCCGAGCGGCATGTTGCGCTGGCCGGTGATCTGCGACAGGTCGATGCCGGCCTCCGGAAAGATCGTCGCGAGCGACAGCACGATGCCGCTGCCGATCGCGGTGCCGCGCTGCAGCTGGAAGCGGTCGATCGCGGCCACCACGTCGTCGCGGCTCTGCGTCGGCGGCTGCACCACCGCGGCAGTGCCGGCGAACGACACCACGCCCACGCGCACGCTGCGCGGCAGGTCGATCAGGAAGGACTTGGCGGCCTCCTGCGCGGCCGTCAGGCGATCCGGCTGCACGTCGGTGGCGCGCATGCTGCCGGAGACATCCATCGCGAGGATGATGGTCTCCTGCTGCAGCGGCAGCGTCACCACCGCCATCGGCCGCGCGGTCGCGATCAGCAAGGCACCGAGCGCCACGAGCAGCAGGGCCGGCGGCACATGGCGGCGCCAGCCGGGGCCGCCGCCCTGGGCCTGCTTGACGATGGCCAGGCTCGCGAAGCGCAGCGTCGATTTCTTGCGCTTGTTCAGCAGCCACAGGTAGAGCAGCACCAGCAACGGCACCGCCAGCAGCGCCCACAGCAGGTGAGGCCAGACGAAGGTCATGCCGCGCTCCTCGATGCACCGACAAGAGGCCGCAGGTGCGCCGCCATCCCGCCGCCGTGCGAGGCCCGCGCGCGCTGCCGGCGCAGCTCGACGAAGCGCAGCAGCGCCTCGCCCAGGTCGTCGTCGGTGGTCAGCTCCAGCGTGTCGACGCCGGCGCGCGCGAAGGCGGCGTGCAGTTCGTCCTCGCGCGACTCGGCGATGCGCGCGAAGCGCTCGCGGAAGCCCGGGTCGTGGGTGTCGACCAGCAGCTGCTCGCCGGTCTCGGCATCCTGCAGCGTGACGAGGCCGAGGTCCGGCAGGTCGAGTTCCATCTCGTCGTACAGCCGCACCGCCAGCACCTCGTGGCGCTGCGCCAGGCGCGCCATCGCGTCGGCCCAGCCGGGTGCGCTGATGAAGTCGGAGACGACGAACACCATCGAACGCCGCGGGATCATCGTCGCCGCGCGCTGCAGCAGGTCGCCGAGCCGCGTCTCGCGCTGCGCTGCAGCCTGCGGCGCCGCATGCGCGCGCAGCCGCTGCAGCAGGTTCAGCACATGGCTGCGGCCGGTGCGCGGCGGCAGCACCGCATCGACCTGGCTGCCGTAGAACACCGCGCCGACGCGGTTGCCGTGCCGCGTCAGCAGGCGCGCCAGCACGGTGACGAACTCGGCCGACACGCTGCGCTTGCTGCGCTGCGCACCGAAATCGATGCTGCCGCTCAGGTCGAGCAGGAACCAGGCGCTCATCTCGCGGTCTTCGGTGAACTCGCGCACGTGCGGCACCTGCAGCCGCGCGGTGACGTTCCAGTCGATGTGGCGCACGTCGTCGTGGTGCTGGTACTCGCGCAGGTCGGCCAGGTCGAGCCCGGCGCCGCGCCACAGCGTGCGGTAGTCGCCCTGCAGCAGGCCGTCGAGGCGGCGCAGCACGGTCCACTCGAGCCGCTGCAGCACCGATTCGGCGCTGGGCGTCGCAGGCGATCTGGCGGACTCGTCCATCAGCGCCCCGCTTCTTCGGCCCGGTGCGCCATCGGCTTGTCGGGCTTGGGCACCTTCTGCACGATCTTGTGGACGACCTGGTCCGCGCTCAGCCCCTCGGCGAGCGCTTCGTAGCTCAGCACCAGGCGATGCCGCAGCACGTCGGGCACCAGGTCGAGCACGTCTTCGGGCAGCGCATAGCTGCGCCCGCGCAGCAGCGCCATCGCGCGCGCGCCCTCGATCAGGCCGATGGTGGCGCGCGGGCTGGCGCCGAAGCTGATGAACTTGGCGAGGTCCGGCAGGCCGTAGCGCGCCGGGTTGCGCGTCGCGCTGACCAGCCGCACCGCGTACTGCATCAGCGCCGGGTCGACGTACACGCTGCGGCAGCGGTGCTGCAGCTCGGCGAGCTGCTCGGTGCTCGCGACGGCGCTCACCTGCACCGGGTCGCCGGTGACGCGCTCGACGATCACGAACTCCTCTTCCTCGCTCGGGTAGCCGACCAGCACCTTCATCATGAAGCGGTCGACCTGCGCCTCGGGCAGCGGGTAGGTGCCCTCGGTCTCGATCGGGTTCTGCGTGGCCATCACGAGGAAGGGCGAGGGCACCTTGTGCGTCTCGCCGGCGATCGTCACCTGGCGTTCCTGCATCACCTCCAGCAGCGCGCTCTGCACCTTGGCCGGGGCGCGGTTGATCTCGTCGGCCAGCAGCAGGTTCGCGAACACCGGGCCGAGCGAGGTCGCGAACTCGCCGGTCTTCTGGTTGTAGATGCGTGTGCCGACCAGGTCGGCCGGCACCAGGTCGGGCGTGAACTGGATGCGCTTGAAGCTGCCGCGCAGCGTGGTCGCGAGCGTCTTGATGGTGATCGTCTTCGCGAGGCCCGGCACCCCCTCGACCAGCAGGTGGCCCTGGGCCAGCATCGCCACCATCACGCGCTCGAGGAACTTGTCCTGCCCGACCACGACGCGCTTGACTTCGTACAGCAGCCGCTCCATCAGCGTCGCGGTGTTCTGGCTGTCGGGCTGGTCCATGAAGTCTCCGGGTGAGGGTGGAAATCAGAACGGCGGCATGCCGGCCGCGTTGGCGGCGCTGTCGATCGGCACCGCGAAGCCGATGCCGATGAAGGTGCGGTGCTCGGTCGGGTTCAGGATCGCGGTGACGATGCCGACCACCGAGCCGTCCATCGTCACCAGCGGGCCGCCGGAGTTGCCGGGGTTGGCGGCGGCATCGAACTGGATCAGGTTGTTCAGCAGCCGCTGGCCCTGCGGCGAGCGGAAGTCGCGCTTCAGGCCGGAGATCACGCCGCCGGACACCGACGGGCCGATGCCGAACGGGTAGCCGACCGCGATCACCTGGTCGCCGGCCCGCAGGTCGGAGGCCGAGCGCATCGTCGCGGCCTGCAGGTCGTCGGGAATGCTCTTGGCACGCAGCACCGCCAAGTCGTGCTCCGGCTCGACGCCGACCACCGTCGCGTCCGACTCGAAGCCGTCGGCGAAGGTCACGCGCAACTTCTTCGACCCCTGCACCACGTGCAGGTTGGTCAGGATGGTGCCGTTGTCGATGATCACGACGCCGGAGCCGGTGGAGGTGGACAGGTGCGGCTCGCCGGGCTCGGGCGAGTCGGAGGCGGTCTGCTTCTTGCGGTCGCCCGGCACGGGCTTCGCGGCCTTCGGCAGCGGCCCCGGCTTGGCGCGCTTCGCATCGGGCGTGGCCTCGGCCTTCGCGCGGTCGGGCTCGTCGCCATCGGTGCCGACCACGCGCACGACCGACGGGGCGATGATCTCGTACGCCTTCGCGTAGGCGGACGGCAGCGGCTCCTTCTCAAGCGAGTGGCGCACGGCGGCGTCGATGTCGGCCTGGGTTAGCGCGCGGGCGGCCGGGTTGATCGCCTGCCAGCCGGCCACGCCGCCCAGCACCAGCACGGCGCCGGAAAAGCCCCACAGCAGGCGTTCATGGCGGCCGAACCAGCCGCGCCAGCGGGAGGGCGCCACGGCGGGTGTTGCCGCCGGCGATGCGTCCGCCGCGACCGGTGTCTCGGGCGCAACCGAGGATGCACCGGCGGGTGCCCGCCGAGAGCGGCTGTAGAGCGGAGCCTGTCTCATGCCTGCCTCCTGCGATGGCAGTCGGCACATTGAGAAACAAAACTGTGCCGAACGCTGACGATGGCGTCACCGTAACACGGAGTCGCCGGCCGTGCACGCCCCGAGGTACTGGTTGAGCTGGCGGGCAAGGCATCATCCGGGGGATGCGCTGGATCGACTCCCATTGCCACCTCGATGCCCCCGAATTCGACCCCGACCGCGAGGCGGTGGTCGAGCGGGCGCGGGCCGCCGGCGTCACGCAGCAGGTGCTGCCGGCGGTCGCGGTGGGCAATTTCGAGACGGTGAGGGCGCTGGCGCACCAGCATGGGTTGGCCTATGCGCTGGGCATCCACCCGCTGTGCGTCGACGCGGCCGGCGACGGCGACCTGGCGCTGCTGCGCCAGGCCCTGGCGCAGCACAWCGGCGACCCCCGCCTGGTGGCGGTCGGCGAGATCGGGCTGGACCATTTCGTGCCGGGCCTCGACCAGGCGCGTGGTGAGCACTTCTTCGCTGAGCAGCTGAAGCTGGCGCGCGAGTTCGGCCTGCCGGTGATCGTGCATGTGCGGCGCTCGGCCGATTCGCTGCTGAAGCACCTGCGCCGCATCGAGGTGCGCGGCATCGCCCACGCCTTCAACGGCAGCGCGCAGCAGGCCGAGGTGTTCGTCGGGCTGGGCTTCAAGCTGGGTTTCGGCGGCGCGATGACCTTCGATCGCGCGCTGCAGATCCGCCGCCTGGCGCAGACGGTGCCGGCCGAGGCCCTGGTGCTGGAGACCGATGCCCCCGACATCCCGCCGCACTGGCTGTACCGCACGGCCGGGCAGCGCGCGGCGGGTGCCACCTCGCGCAACGAGCCGGCGGAGCTGCCGCGCATCGCCGAGGTGCTGGCCGGCCTGCGCGGCCTGTCGCTGCACGACTTGTCGCAACTGACACGCGCCAACACGCACGCCGCGCTGCCGCGCCTCGCGGCTCTGGCAGACTGGCCGGCCCGATGAAGCCAGCGCTCTCTTCCACCGCCACCCCCACCGTCGAGCCGCTGCTGCAGGGCCTGCCGCCGGTGATCGGCCCGCGCACGCGGCTGGTGGTGCTGGGCAGCTTTCCTGGCGTCGCCTCCTTGCAGGCCGGCCAGTACTACGCCCACCCGCGCAACCACTTCTGGCCGATCCTGTCGGCGCTGTGGGATGTCGACCTGCGGACCCTGCCTTACGCCCGGCGCATCGACGAAGTGCGCGAGCGCGGGCTGGGCATCTGGGACGTCTATGCCCATTGCCGCCGCGAGGGCAGCCTCGACAGCGCGATCGAGGATGCGCAGTACAACGACCTCGCCGGCCTGCAGCGGCTCGCGCCCGGCCTGCAGGGCATCGCCCACAATGGCGGCGAATCGGCCCGGGCGATGCGGTTCACCGCGACGCTCGGCGTGCCGGTGACGCGCCTGCCGTCGACCAGCCCGGCCAACGCCTCGTGGAGCTTCGAGCGCAAGCTGGCCGCCTGGCGCGCCGCCTTCGAATCCCACGGAATTGCCTGAACCATTGCCCTGATGCCTGCCCGCCCGACACCCGAACCCGAACTCGTCCCCGCCACCCTCTCCGAGGCCGACGGCGTGCGCTACCTGCACCTGGGCACGCCCTGGGTGCAGGGCGCGATGCGCGTGCGCAAGCCGAACGTGATCGAGCTCGACTACGTGCAGCGCATGATGGTCTGGCTGCTGCTGATCGAGCCCGAGGCGCTCGGCGAGGGCCATGCGGTGCAGCTCGGCCTGGGCGCCGCGGCCATCACGCGCTTCACGCAGCGCATGGGCATGCGCACCACGGCCGTCGAGCTGAACCCGACCGTCATCACCGCCTGCCGGCTGTGGTTCAAGCTGCCGGAAGACGACGACCGGCTGCAGGTGCTGAACCAGGACGCCGGCCTGTGGGTGGCCGACCCGAAGAATGCCGGCAGCGTGCAGGTGCTGTGCGTGGACCTGTACGACCACGAGGCCGCCAGCCCGGTGCTCGACGACGACGCGTTCTACCGCGCCTGCCACCGCGTGCTGGCCGATGGCGGCGTGATGACGGTCAACCTGTTCGGCCGCGATGCGAGCTACGAGCAGAGCGCGGCGCGCATCGCGGCCGCCTTCGGCGAGGCGGCCGTGTGGAGCATGCGGCCCACCCGCGAGGGCAACACCGTCGTGGTCGGCATGAAGGGGCGGGTACTTCCGTCCCGTGAAGTCCTGGCCGCGCGGGCCGACAACATCGAGAACCGCTTCGACCTGCCTGCGCGCAAGTGGCTGCGGATGATCAGAAACACGAACGGGGTGACCCCATGACCGCAGCGGCTTCGACGACGAAACACCCCAAGGCCGACAAGGGCGCCGCCGGGCACCCGCGCGGCCGCCTCGAGTGGCGACGCATGCTGCACTGGCTGCTCGAGGACGGCGTGATCGGCCGCGAGGACCATGACCGCACCGAGAAGCGCTTCGCGGCGGCCGAGAGCGTGCAGCATCCGCTGGTGCGGCTGGGCAGCGCGGGCCTGTCGAACCTGTCCGGCAAGCCGCTCGACACCGAGATGCTCACCGAATGGCTGGCCGGCCGCATCGGCATGCCGTACATGCGCATCGATCCGCTGAAGGTCGACGTGGGCCGCGTCGGCGACGTGATGTCGATCAGCTATGCCGAGCGCCGCCGCGCGCTGCCGCTGCTGTTCGGTGCACAGGACGTGACGGTGGCGACCAGCGAGCCGTTCGACATCGCCTGGGCGCCCGAGATCGAGGCCCACACGCGCAAGACGCTGCGGCTGGTGCTGGTCAACCCGATCGAGGTGGCGCGCTACACGACCGAGTTCTACACGCTGTCGCGCTCGGTGCGCGCGGCGGCCAAGAACGGCGAGAACTCGGCGGCCGCGAGCTTCGAGCAGTTGGTGGAGCTCGGGCGCAGCAACAAGCAGCTCGATGCCAACGACCAGGGCGTCGTGCAGGTGGTCGACTGGCTGTGGCAGTACGCCTTCGACCAGCGCGCGAGCGACATCCACCTGGAGCCGCGCCGCGAGCTGAGCCTGATCCGCTTCCGCATCGACGGCGTGATGCACACCGTCTACCAGCTGCCGCCCGGCGTGATGAACGCGATGATCGCGCGCGTGAAGCTGCTCGGCCGCATGGACGTGGTCGAGAAGCGGCGTCCGCTCGACGGCCGCATCAAGACGCGCAACCCGAACGGCGACGAGGTGGAGATGCGGCTGTCGACGCTGCCCACCGCGTTCGGCGAGAAGATGGTGATGCGGATCTTCGACCCGGACACGACCGTCAAGTCGCTCGATGCGCTCGGCTTCGGCAGCCACGACGCCCAGCGATGGGAGGGGCTCACCGCGCGGCCGCACGGCATCATCCTCGTGACCGGGCCGACCGGATCGGGCAAGACCACCACGCTGTACTCCACGCTGAAGCGGCTGGCCACCGACGAGGTCAACGTCTGCACGATCGAAGACCCGATCGAGATGATCCAGCCCACCTTCAACCAGACGCAGGTGCAACCTGCGCTGGACCTCGGCTTCGCCGAAGGCGTGCGGGCGCTGATGCGGCAGGACCCGGACATCATCATGGTGGGCGAAATCCGCGACCTGGAGACCGCCGAGATGGCGATCCAGGCCGCGCTGACCGGCCACCTGGTGTTCAGCACGCTGCACACCAACGACTCGGCCTCGGCGGTGACGCGGCTGGTCGACCTGGGCGTGCCGCCGTACCTGATCGGCGCCACCGTGATCGGCGTGCTGGCGCAGCGGCTGGTGCGCGCGCTGTGCGCGAGCTGCAAGCAGCCCGATGAAGCCGTGACGGCCGAGACGCTGAACGAGGCCATCAAGCCGTGGCGCATCAACGGCAAGGCGCGGCCCTACAAGCCGGTGGGCTGCCTCGAATGCCGCATGACGGGATTCCGCGGCCGCGCGGGGCTCTACGAACTGCTGACGCTGAACGAGGCGGCGCAGCCGGCCATCCACCCGGTGCCCGATGCGTCGAAGCTGCGCCAGCTGTCGCTCGCCGAGGGGCTGCGGCCCTTGCGGCTGGCCGGGATGATGAAGGTGGCCGAAGGCGTCACCACGATGGACGAGGTGCTGCGCTCGACGCCGTCCTGGGACACCTGATGACACCTCAGGACACGCTGCGCTACGTGTAAACCACACACGGCGCCTGGAGTGGTCTGCCTAGAATCGTCCGCAAGCTGTAACAGACAGCGTCACGTCCACCCAGGACACGAGGAGCTATTCGTGCAGATCAAGAGCCAACGGGACTTCTGGTCCGGTTTGATGTTCATCGTCGTCGGCGTGGTGTTCGCCGTCGGTGCGACGAACTACAGCATGGGGAGCTCGGCGCGGCCGGGCCCCGGCTACTTCCCGCTGATCCTCAGCGTGCTGATGGCGATCCTGGGCGGCTTCGTGCTGTTCAAGTCGCTGACCATCGAGGTCGAGGGGGGCGACCCGATCGGCCACATCGCGTGGCGCCCGCTGCTGGTGATCGTCGCGGCGATCGCGGTGTTCGGCCTCGCGCTGCCGCGCCTGGGCCTGGTGATCACGGTGCCGATCCTGATCCTGATGACCAGCCTCGCCGGCGATGAATTCAAGTGGAAGGGCGTCGTCGCGACGGCCGTCGTGCTCACCGTGGGTTCGTGGGCGATCTTCGTGCTCGGGCTGAAGCTGGTCATCCCGATGTGGCCCTGGTTCGTGGGCTGAAAAGGAAAACACCATGGACTTGTTGGGAAACCTCGCACTCGGCTTCGGCGTCGCCTTCACGGCGCAGAACCTGATGTATGCGTTCTTCGGTTCGGTGCTGGGCACGCTGATCGGCGTGCTGCCCGGGCTGGGCCCGGTGGCCACCATCGCGATGCTGCTGCCGTCGATCTATGCGCTCGACGCGACGCCGGCGCTGATCATGCTGGCCGGCATCTACTACGGCGCGCAGTACGGCGGCTCGACGACCGCCATCCTGATCAACGTGCCGGGTGAGTCGAGCTCGGTCGTGACCGCGATCGACGGCTACCAGATGGCCCGCCAGGGCCGTGCCGGTGCGGCGCTCGCCGCGGCAGGCCTGGGCTCGTTCTTCGCCGGCTGCGTGGGCACCATCATCATCGCGGCCTTCGCGCCGCCGCTGACCGAGCTGGCCTTCAAGTTCGGCCCGCAGGAGTACTTCTCGCTGATGGTGCTGGGCCTGATCGGCGCCGTGGTGCTGGCCTCGGGCTCGCTGATCAAGGCGATCTCGATGATCATCCTCGGCCTGCTGCTCGCGCAGATCAACACCGACGTGATCTCCGGCCAGGCGCGCTACAGCTTCGACGTCCCCGAGTTGACCGACGGCATCGGCTTCGTCGTGATCGCGATGGGCGTGTTCGGTTTCGGCGAGATCATCGCCAACCTGGGCATGCCGGCCGAGCACCGCGAGGTGTTCACGAAGAGCGTGAAGGGCCTGTGGCCGACCAAGCAGGACTTCAAGGACGCCTGGCCCGCGGTGCTGCGCGGCACCGCACTGGGTTCGGTGCTGGGCGTGCTGCCGGGCGGCGGTGCGCTGCTGGCCTCGTTCGCGGCGTACACGGTCGAGAAGAAGGTGGCAGGCGCTTCCGGCCGCTTCGGCAAGGGCGACATCCGCGGCGTGGCCGGTCCCGAGTCGGCGAACAACGCCGGTGCGCAGACCTCGTTCATCCCGATGCTGACGCTGGGCATCCCGCCGAACGCGGTGATGGCGCTGATGGTGGGCGCGATGACGATCAAGGGCATCCAGCCCGGCCCGCAGGTGATGACGAGCAACCCGCAGCTGTTCTGGGGCCTGATCGCCTCGATGTGGGTCGGCAACGCGATGCTGGTGATCCTGAACCTGCCGCTGATCGGCATCTGGATCAAGCTGCTGACGGTGCCCTACCGCTTCCTGTTCCCGGCGATCACGCTGTTCTGCTGCATCGGTGTGTACACGCTGAACAACAACACCTTCGACGTCTACATGACGGCGGCGTTCGCGGTGGTGGGCTACCTGTTCTACAAGCTGAGTTGCGAGCCGGCGCCGCTGCTGCTGGGCTTYATCCTSGGCCCSATGATGGAAGAGAACCTGCGCCGSGCSCTGCTGCTKTCRCGYGGCGACTGGAGCACCTTCCTCGTGCGGCCGCTGTCGGCCGGGCTGCTGATCGCGGCCGCCCTGATGATCGTGATCGTGCTGCTGCCGTCGATCAAGTCCAAACGCGAAGAGGCATTCCAGGAGGAATAGCGCTCTTCCAGTCAAAACACAGGCCGCCTCGAGCGGCCTGTTTCTTTTGGGGCGCGGCGGGCATCATCCGCGCATCACTTTCAAGGGCCAGGGAATGGACGCAACGAATCACTTTGACTGGAGCGCTGGCTATTCGAGCCAGCGCCTGCCGGTGTTCGGCCGCAACGTGGTGTCGACCTCGCACCCGCTGGGCGCGCAGGCCGGATTGCGCATGCTGCTGAACGGCGGCAACGCGGTGGATGCGGCGATCGCCGCGGCGGCCGCGATGACCGTCGTCGAGCCGGTCAGCAACGGGCTCGGCTCCGACGCGTTCTGCATCCTGTGGGACGGGCAGTCGCTGCACGGCCTGAATGCGAGCGGGCGCGCGCCGGCGGCCTGGACGCCCGGGTACTTCCGCGGCAAGTACGGCGCCGATGCGAAGACGCCGCCGGTGCGCGGCTGGGACAGTGCCACGGTGCCGGGCGCCGTCGCCGGCTGGGTGGCCTTGAGCGAGCGCTTCGGCAAGCTGCCGTTCGCCGACCTGCTGGCGCCGGCCATCGAGATCGCCGAGCGCGGGTATGCGGTGCCTACCGTCGTGCAGCAGAAGTGGTCGGCCGCGGTGCCGCTGCTGGAGCAGCAGCCGGGCTTCGCCGAGACCTTCATGCCGCACGGCCGCGCGCCGAACCTCGGCGAGCTGTTCCGCTTCCCCGGTGCCGCGCGGTCGCTGCGCCTGATCGCGCAGACGCGGGGCGCCGCGTACTACGGCGGCGAGATCGCCGAGGCGGCGGCCCGCCACGCGAAGGCGCACGGCGGCGCGATCAGCGTGGCCGATTTCGCGACCTACCGGCCGGAGTGGGTGGCACCGATCGGCCAGGCC
>NZ_JBFUCB010000077.1:0-15761 GCF_056405435.1 Rhizobacter sp. P1_G5
GGGCGCGGATCGCGGCCAGCGCGTCGACGCCGCTTTGCTGCGGCATCGACAGGTCCATGACCAGCACGTCGATCTGTTCCTTGCGGACGATGTCGAGGGCTTCGCGGCCGTTGGAGGCCTCGGCCACGACCTGCAGGTCGACCTGCTCCGCGAGATACTGGCGCAGACCGGCGCGAACGAGCGCGTGGTCGTCAACGATGGCAATCTTGATCATGAGCGACTGTCCCCTGTGGTTGGACTCCAATCGATTCTAGAGGCACACAGAAAAATCGCATGAAGAACTTCTTTCACCGATTCAAGCGCAGTGCCTTCACGTTCCCCCTCGCGGTGGTGACCGCGCTGACGCTGATGGGCATCAGCGAGACCGCCTACCGCACCTCGGTGGACGCGCTGGACCGGCTGGGCGAAATGGGCGTCGCCCGCACCAACAACATGGTGCTGCTGCGCCAGGTGCTCGATGCCGAGAACGGCCAGCGCGGCTACCTGATCACCGGCCGCCCCGAGTACCTGAAGCCGTACCGCTCGTCGATGGCGAGCATCGGCGAGACGCTGCGCACGCTCGGCGAGTACTACGCGCACGAGCCCGACCGCGTCGCCGATTTCACCGTGCTCGCGACGCTGGTCAGCAAGAAGGTCTCCGAGATGGACACCACGGTGCAGTTGCGCGCCGACGGCCGCGACGAGGCCTGGCGCGCGGTCATCGAGACCGACATCGGGCGCGAGCAGATGGAGAGCATCCGCCTCGCCTCCGAACGGCTGGTGACGCGCGAATCGAGGCTGATCGCGGACCGCCGCGAGGAGGTCTACCAGACGCTGCTGCTGAGCCGGCTCGGCGTCAGCGCGATGACGGCGCTGAGCGTGCTGGCCTTCTTCATGTACCTGCGCCAGTCGAACACGCTCGAGAAGGAGCGCGTGCACAAGAAGGAGGCGCTGCAGGCCGAGCGCGACCTGCTGGAGGTGCAGGTGACCGCGCGCACCGCGCAGCTCACCGAATTGGCGCAGCACTTGCAGACCGCCCGCGAGGACGAGCGCAGCCGGCTCGCGCGCGACCTGCACGACGAGCTGGGCGCGCTGCTGACGGCGGCCAAGCTCGACGTGGCGCGGCTGAAGTCGCGCATCACGATCCACACGCCCGACATCACCGAGCGGCTGGTGCACCTGAACGAGACGCTGAACGAAGGCATCGCGCTGAAGCGCCGCATCATCGAGGACCTGCGGCCGTCGTCGCTGAGCAACCTGGGGCTGCTGGCGGCGCTGGAGATCCTGGGCCGCGAGTTCGCCGAGCGCTCGGGCGTGAAGGTGATCAGCGAGCTCGAGCCGGTGTCGCTGAAGCCGTCGGGCGAACTGACGGTGTACCGGCTCGTGCAGGAGGCGCTGACCAACGTCGCGAAGTACGCGCAGGCGCGCCAGGTGGTGGTCACGCTGCGGCCGCGCGGCGCGCTGGCCGAGGTCGACGTGCACGACAACGGCAGCGGCTTCGACACGCAGGTGGCGCGGCCGTCCACGCACGGGCTGCTGGGCATGCGCTACCGCGTCGAGGCCGAGGGCGGGCGCATGAGCATCCAGTCGACGCCGGGCACCGGCACGCGCATCCAGGCGACGCTGCCGCAAATTTGAGTCGTCGGCTCCCTCCTACACCGCATCGGCTCGCCGTCCCATTCCTCGCGGACGCCCGCGCTCCTAGAGTGGTCCCATCGTCAACCACTCACACCGAAGGAGCCAGAGCATGCTGTATTACGCCGTCGTGTTCTTCATCATCGCGCTGATCGCCGCCCTGTTCGGCTTCGGCGGCATCGCGGCCAGCGCTGCCGGCATCGCGAAGATCCTGTTCATCATCTTCGCGATCATGGCCGTCGCCGCCTTCCTGTTCGGTCTGATCAAGCGCGGCACCTAGCCGCGGCGCCGCGCGCCGCCTTGCGGCGCGCCCTCGCCTCGCCTAACTTGTCTATTCCCACATACCAATCAAGGAAACAGCCATGAGCACCTCCACCTTCAAGACCGACAACCTCAGCAGCCAGGCCAGCGACACCGTCAACAAGCTGGCCGACACGGCGGACAGCGCGGTCAAGAGCACGCGCCGCGTCGCCAACAGCGCGCTCGACCACGCCGAATCGGCGATCGGCGAAGCGCGCGACACCGCCGAGCCGACGATCGCCCGCCTGGCCGGCCAGGCCGAAGCGCTGGCGCGCCGCGGCGTTGACGCCGTGAAGGACACCGCCACGCACGTGCGCGAACGCGCCGCCTCGGTCGGCGATGCGACCGTGCGCTACGTCAAGGACGAGCCGGTCAAGTCGATGCTGATCGCCGCCGCGACCGGTGCCGCGCTGATGGGGTTGCTTGCGCTGATCCAGAGCGCTCGCCGCAACAACCAACAGTAAACCCGGCAGTGACCCCGCCGTGGGCGCTGGACCGGCCCGGCCGATTGGTGCATCGCACCACGGCCGGGTTCGCCGCGTCCGCTTTCGTCCACCGCTGTAGCTCACCATCGGTGCTGCCATGATCCATCCGCTGATCAAGCTCGCTGCCACACGGCCTGAACTCGTCGCCGATCACCTGAGTGCCTACGCCGCGCTGATCGGCAGCGAAGCGCGCCAGGCGCAGAGCCGCTGGACCGTCCGCCTGCTGCTGACGGCGCTCGCGCTGTGCTGCGTCGGCGTGAGCGCGGTGCTCGCGGGCGTCGCGCTGATGCTGTGGGCGGTGACGCCTTCGCTGCAAGGCGACGCGGTGTGGGCGCTGTGGGCCGCACCGGCCGTGCCGGCGGTCGTTGCCGTGGTGGCCGGCGTGATCGCGCGGCGACCCGCGGCCGAGCCGGCGTTCGCTGCAGTGCAGCAGCAGTTCGAGGCCGACGCACGCATGCTCGGCGAAGTGGGTGCGACATGACCCACGTCGAAGAAACCCAGCTCGACCCTGGCCTGCCGGCCGTGGTGCCGGCGCGGCCGCTGAGCCCGAAGGAACGGCTCGCGGCCTCGCGCGAATCCATTCGCGCGGCGCTCGTGAAGGCGAGCGCCCCGCCCGATCCACACGCTGTGCATGCGCCGCAGGAACCGGGCTGGCTCGGCACGCTGGGCGACGCGCTCTCGGACCTGCCCGCCGCCGCGATCGCGGTGCGCTGGTTGCGCCGCTGGTGGGCCGGCCATCCGTGGCGCACCACCTTCGAGTTCGCACGCGACGCCGGACAGGAGCTCGCGGGCCCGCTGGCGAAGAAGCACCCGTGGTGGCTGCTGGCGGGCGCCTTCGTCGGCGGCATGCTGCTGACGCGCGTGAAGCCGTGGCGCTGGTTGTCGGGCGGTGCGTTGCTGGCCGGCTTGCTGCCGCGCTTCGACCTGGCATCGATCATCAGCTGGGTGAACCTCGCGATCGCGGACTTCACGCGGCAGGCCCCCGCACCGGCTGCTGCATCAGCATCGGCGCCCGCACCCGCATCGACATCTGCATCGACATCAGCGCCGCCGCCATCACCGCCTTCGGCACAACCGCCGCACATGCCCGGCACCGACTACACCGTGCACTGAGCGTCGCCACGCTCTCTTTGCCGAAGCGCGCCGCGGGCGCGCCTTTTGCCGATCGCCACGCATGCCTTCAAGGCATCGGATCGGCAAAGCATTCCGTCCTACATGCGCTCACGCCAGCGTCCGATGGATCGGCTGCGGGGCGGCCCATAGAGTTGCCTCATCGACTCGACACCGCGAATCCGCACCGCACCAAGGAGAACGACATGCTGAAGTGGGCCATCATCTTTGCAGCCATCGCGCTCGTCGCGGGCGTGTTCGGATTCACCGGCATCGCCGCCGGTGCGGCGGGCATCGCGAAGTTTCTCTTCGTGCTGTTCCTGGTGCTGTTCGTGGCCGTGGTCCTGATCGGATTGCTGGGCGCGAAAGCGATCAGCAGCAAGTGATGTTCATGTTCTATTGACCCCCATGCCACGACACGGGCCCGCACGGGTGGGGGCTCGATGTCCATCTTCCCGATGACCACCTGGATCACAACGCTTCCACACTGAAGGAGAACCACATGCTTGTCCGCAACACCCTCGCTGCCGTCGTATCCGCCGTCGCCCTGCTGTCCGCCACCGGCTGCGCCGTGACGCGTGATCAATCGACGGTCGGCAGCTACGTCGACGATGCCGCCATCACCACCGCGGTGAAGGCGAAGTACGTCGGCAACAAGGACGTCGATGCCTCGTCGATCAGCGTCGAGACGCTGAACGGCACGGTGCAGCTGTCGGGCTTCGCGAAGAGCGCGAACGAGAAGAGCACCGCCGAATCGATCGCCCGCAACGTCAACGGCGTGAAGTCGGTCAAGAACGACATCCTGATCCGCCCGTAAACCTCACGACCCTCACGGCTCGTCCGTGTGAAGGCGCACCACCCCGCGGGGTCGTGCGCCTTGCGGCGTTGAGGACAGGGCGCTCGGTGCGCCGTCTTCGCACACGATGTCCCTCTCCGGCACCCTGACGCCCGCCGCGAAACCGCCCGTCGAGGCCGGGCGCGCCAGCATCGCATCGCAGGTCGACGAGCCCGCGTCGCCGCTCGACGACGGATATCCCGGGCCGCTTCCGCGCTCGGYGGCCTCGGCGACGGTGATCGCGACGGTCGCGGTGATCGGTGCGCTGTGGTGGGGCCAGCGCTTCCTGGTGCCGGTGGTCGCCGGCCTGATGCTCGCGATGCTGGTCGCGCCGGTGGTGGCCGGCCTGCGCCACCTGCTGCGCAGCCAGATGCTCGCGGTGCTGCTGTCGCTGGTGCTGTTCCTCGCGCTGGCGGCCCTCGCGTCGATGGCCTTCGGCGGCAAGCTGCTGCGCATGGTGGACCGCAGCCCCGAGATCATCCGCATGGTGGCCGAGCGCATCACGCCCACCGAGGCCGATGACGACTCCGTGCTCAAGCGCTCGCGCGATGCGCTGCAGGAACTCGACCGCGCCGCCCAGAGCGTCGCCAACGGCGCGCCGCCGCCGAAGCCGACGCGCCAGAAGCTGATCCCCGCCGCGCCGGCGCACACGCTGACCGAGACCGTCACGCTGTGGATGCGCGACACCGCGCTGAACGGCTCGACCATCCTGATGAAGTTCGCCGGCGACCTGACGATCATCGTGTTCGTCGCGTTCTTCGTGCTGAGCGGCGGCAGCCCGCTCGCGGGTCGCTTCATCGACCTGTGGGGCGGGCGCTCGCAATCGCGCACGCGGGCCTGCCGGGCCCTGCATGAATGCTCGCGGCAGATCCGCATCTATGTCGGCGTGCTGCTGGTCACCAACGTGCTGATCGGCTGCGCGGTGTGGGCCGCGTTCGCCTGGGGCGAGATCCCCGATGCGGCGATGTGGGGCGTGACCGCCGCGGTGCTGCATGTCGTGCCGTATGTCGGCATGGGCATCCTGACGGCGTTCGGCGCAGCGGAAGCCTTCCTCGCGCACGGCACCGCCGGCGCGGCGATCGGCACCGCGGTCTACCTGGTCGTGGTGTCGACGCTGATCGGCACCGCGGTCGCGGCCTGGCTGCAGAGCCGCGCCGCGCGGATGAACGCCGCCGCGGTGTTCATCGGCTTGGTGTTCTGGGGCGCGCTGTGGGGCGTGTGGGGGCTGTTCCTCGGGCCGGGGCTGATCGTCGTGATGAAGGTCGTCGCGGAACATTCCCGCTCGGCCACGCGGCTCGCGCGATTGATGGAAGGGTGAGCGTGGCGCAGGGCGAGGTCGCCGACACCCCGGGGCTCGCTGTCCGCCTCTGGCACCGGATGGTCGCGAGCACGGCGGGGCACGTGGTCTCGGTGGGCGTTCGCACCATCAACCGCTTCATCGAATGCCATGGCGCGCGCCAGGGGGCCGCGGTGGCGTTCTACGCGGCGTTCTCGATGGCACCGCTGCTCGTCGTCGTGACGAGCCTGCTGGTGTGGCTGCTCGGCGACCAGAGCGCGAACGCGACGATGGTGGATGCGGTCGGCCGCCTGCTCGGCCCGGGCGAGGCCCGCACGCTCGCGGACCTGCTGGCCAGCGCGCCGCACACCGCGACGACGCTGCTGTCGCGCGAACGGGCCGGCGGGTTCGCGGTGGCGGCGCCGGTGATCGCGGTGGTGACGATGCTGGTCGGCGCGGTCGGCGTGTTCGTCGAGTTGCGCGCCTCGCTGCAGGAGATGCTGGGCGCACCGCCGGAGCGCGGCTCGCTGTGGCGGCTGGTGCAGGTGCGCCTGCTGTCGATGGGCGTGCTGCTCGGCTGCGGCTTCCTGCTGGCGGTCGCGATGGTGCTGCAGGCCGTCGCGCTGCTGGCGATCCGCTGGGTGGTCGACCAGACCGATGCGCTCGGTCCGGCGCTCGGGCCGCTGCTGCAGTCGGTCGAGCTGCTGTGGTCGTGGCTCGTGATGACCACGCTGTTCTCGTTGCTGATGGTGTGGCTGCCCGATGCGCACCTGCGTGTGCGGCATGCGTTCATCGGCGCGGCGGTCGCGGCGGTGCTGTTCCTGGCGGGGCGCTACGGGATCAATGCGTACATCGCCGGCACGGCGCTGCGCTCGACGCTGGGCGCCGCCGGATCGTTCGCGGCGCTGCTGGTGTGGATCTACTGGTCCTGCCAGATCTTCCTGCTGGGGGCGGCGCTGGCGGTGGAGATGGGGGCGCATGAGCGGGTGCCGTATCCGCCACCGGACGCGGATTGACCCGGGCCGTCTTCAAGCCGGACGACTGGCGGCGATCCAGGCTTCGGTGGCGCCCATCGTCACGCGGTAGCGCGCGCAGTTGAAGGCTTCGAGCTTGCGCAGTTCGTCGCGCAACAGAGGCGCGAAGCCCGGTGCGTTGTCGTCTCCGAGGTGCAGCGCCTCGATCGCATCGGCCAGCGTCCTGCGATCGCGCACGACCAGGCCGATCGCCTCGTTGAGGGCTTCGCGGTATCGCAAGTGAAGCGGGTCCGGTGCCCACCCATCCGACCCAAAAAAAAGGCCCGCAAAGCGGGCCCTTCGTGAGTGTCAACCGGGATCAGCGGCTGAAACCACCCTGGCGCGGGCGCTGCGGCTTGCCGAAGCTCCCCTTGTTGCCGCCGGGGCCGCTCGGCTTGCGCGGCGCGAAGCCGGCGTTGTTGCCGCGGTCGGCCGGCGCGCGGTCGAACGCATGGCGCGGCGCGCCCTCGTGCGGCGGACGGTTCGCGAACGGGTTGTCACGGCGCTGCTCCGGGGCCGGGCGATCGAACGAACCGCGCGGCGCGAAGCCGTCCGGGCCGCGGGTCGCAAAGCCTTCGTTGCGCGGWGCGAAGCCTTCATTGCGCGGCGCAAAACCTTCGCCACGCGGGGCCGGCCGGCCGAAGCTCTTGCCGCCCTGGTGGCCACCGTGGCCGCCACGGCCCTGGCCGAACGGCTTGCCGCCGAACTTGCCTTCGGGGCGGGCAGCGAACATGCGCGGTTCCGGCGACTTCGGCTCCAGGCCGACGATCGTCGCGACCGGGATGTTCTGCGTCGTGAAGGCCTGGATGCGGCGGATCATGCCGGTGTCCATGCGCTCGGCCAGCGTCACCGCGAGGCCGTTGCGGCCGGCGCGGCCGGTGCGGCCRATGCGGTGCACRTAGTCTTCGGCYTTCATCGGCAGGCCGTAGTTGATCACGTGGCTGATGGTCGGCACGTCGATGCCGCGCGCGGCGACGTCTGTTGCGACCAGCACGCGCAGCTGCTTGTTGCGCAGGCCCTGCAGCACGCGGGTGCGGCGGCCTTGCGGCATGCCGCCGTGCAGCGATGCGACCGCATGGCCCATGTCGGCCAGGCGATCGGCGAGCCAGTCGGCATCGCGCTGCGTGCTGGTGAACACCACCGCCTGCTCCATGTCGCGCTCGGTCAGGATGTGGTCCAGCAGCGCATTCTTGTGCGCGCCGTTGTCGGCCCAGTGCAGGCGCTGCTCGATGTTCTCGTGCGTGTCGGTGTGCGAGGTGACCTCGATGYGCTGCGGATCGCGCAGCAGGTCCTGCGCGAGGCGGCCCACGTGGCCGGCGAAGGTCGCGCTGTACATCACGGTCTGGCGGTCTTGCGGCAGCTGGTCGGCGATGGTGCGGATGTCGTCGATGAAGCCCATGTCGAGCATGCGGTCGGCTTCGTCGAGCACCAGCATCTCGACGTTCTCGAGGATGGCCTTGCCGCTTTGCAGGTGGTCGAGCAGGCGGCCGGGGGTCGCGATCAGGATGTCGAGCGGGCCACGCAGCGCCTTCAGCTGGGCGCCATAGGGCACGCCGCCGACGACGGTGGTCACGCGCAGGCCTTGCACGTGCTTGCCGTAGGTCACGGCGGCCTTGTCGACCTGCATCGCCAGTTCACGGGTGGGTGCCAGCACGAGGATGCGCGGGCCGTAGACCATGCCCTTCTCGCGGCGCTTGGTGTTGTCGCCGCGGGCGGCGAGGATGCGCTGCAGGCCGGGCAGCACGAACGAGGCGGTCTTGCCGCTGCCGGTGCTCGAGGCGACCATCAGGTCCTTGCCTTCGATGGCCGGGGGGATGGCGCGGGCCTGCACGTCGGTCGGCGTCTCGTAGCCGGAATCCTTCAGGGCTTGCAGCAGGGCCGGGTTCAGGCCAAGGGTATCGAAACTCATCGTCTTCTTTCTCAAACACGGTGCCGCCGGCCCGCAAAGGGCACAGCACGACACCAGCGCGCATCGGGTGCACGCGGATCAGTCGCTGGGGAGAAGGTCCGAACCCAGATCGGCGAGAACGCTCGCGCCGGTGCCGGGGAACATGGGAACAGTCAAAGCGACGGCATCGCCGCCAACCATTCCCGCAGAGCCCTGGAAATCCCTGAAAGGGGTCCCGGGGTTCGCCGCGGAGTTCGAACAGGCCGCACGGCCGTGAAAGCGGCCATGGGAAGACTCGATGAGGTCAGAGGGGATGAACGAAACGCCTCGTACAGTCAAGTGACGGTGCCGAGGCGAAGCGCGGAGTATAGGGGGCCGCGGGTTTTCCCGCAAGCCCGAATGCCCTTCGAATCCGTCGGGCTACACTTCGCGCCGGTCGGCAGTTCACCCAGGTCTCGTCGCGCTGGCGCCCGCCAGCGATCTGAACCTGCCAAACGCCTTCGGCCCATTCTGGTCACGCCCTGCGTGCGCCCGGCCGGCAACGACGATCCCCGGCGCCCGCAAGGGTCGCAGCGCACGCGAGAGGGAGACCCTTCATGACACGCGTCCTGTTGCCGTTGCACACGGCCGACCTGTCCACCTTCGCGAAGTCACTGGCGCAACAACTCGCCGACGCGACGGAGCCGCCCGGCCACCAGTCGCTGATGAACATGCTGGCGCGCGCCGCCGGCCACCGCAACCTGCAGGCGCTGCGTGCCGCGCAACTCAAGCCGGCACGCCCTCCCCAGCCCGCGCAGGCACCGCTGATGCTGACGCCGCTCGCGCGCAAGGCGCTCGGCCAGTTCGACGCGCAGGGCCGGCTCGCGCGCTGGCCGACGCGCTTCGCGGTGCAGCGCCTGGCGATCTGGGTGCTGTGGACGCACTTCGAGCTGCGCCGCGTCTACACCGAGCGCGAGGTCAACGAGGTGCTGAAGGCCTGGAACGCGTTCGGCGACCATGCCACGCTGCGCCGCGAGCTGGTCGAGATGAAGCTGCTGGCGCGCAAGCCCGACTGCAGCGAGTACCGCAAGCTGTCGCCGCGCCCCGGCGACGAGGCCCGCGCGCTGATCCAGGCCTGGCGCGCCGGGTACGCAGCCTGACAGCGGCTGCTACTTCGCCAGCAGGTGCTCGCGGTAGTACGCGAGCTCGTCGATCGACTCGTGGATGTCGGCCAGCGCGGTGTGGGCCTGCGCCTTCCTGAAGCCGGCGAGGATCTCCGGCTTCCAGCGCTTGGCCAGCTCCTTCAGCGTGCTGACGTCGAGGTTGCGGTAGTGGAAGAAGGCTTCCAGCTTGGGCATCGTGCGCGCCAGGAAGCGGCGGTCCTGGCAGATGCTGTTGCCGCACATCGGCGAGGTGCTCTTGCCGACATAGCGCTTCAGGAAGTCGATCACCTGCGCCTCGGCCGAGGCCTCGTCGATGGTCGACGCCTTCACGCGGTCGATCAGGCCGCTGCGGCCGTGCGTGCCCTTGTTCCAGGCGTCCATCGCGTCGAGCGTCGCGTCGCTCTGGTGGATCGCGAACACCGGGCCCTCGACGCGCTGCGTCAGCTGGGCATCGGTCACGACGACCGCGATCTCGATGATGCGGTCGGTGTCCGGGTAGAGGCCGGTCATCTCGAGGTCGATCCAGATCAGGTTCTGGTCGCTTTGCTGCAGCGGGCTTGCGATGTCGCTCATGGTTTTCTCCTTGGGGGCATTCTCGCCGACCGCGCCCTACACTTGCAGCCCATGCAAGCCATTCACCTGACCCTGCTGTTCGCCGCCGCGCTGCTCGCCTCGCTCGGGCTGCGCCTGTGGCTCACGACGCGCCAGATGCGCCACGTCGCGGCCCACCGCAACGCCGTGCCGGCCGCCTTCGTCGGCAAGGTGTCGCTCGACGCGCACCAGAAAGCCGCCGACTACACGCTCGCGAAGGGCCGCTTCGGGCTGGTGACGATGGCCTTCGGCGCCGTCGTGCTGCTCGGCTGGACGCTGCTCGGCGGGCTCGATGCGCTGAATGCCGTGCTGCGCGATGCGCTGGCCCCGCGCTTCGGCGGCCTTGCCTACCAGCTGGCGCTGGTGTTCGCGTTCTCGGTGATCGGCGCCGTGCTCGAGCTGCCGTTCGAGCTGTACGCCACCTTCCGCCTCGAGGCGCGCTTCGGCTTCAACCGCATGACCTGGCAGCTCTTCGTGCGCGACCTCGTCACCAACACGCTGGTCGGCATCGCGCTCGGCCTGCCGATCGTCGCGCTGATCCTGTGGCTGATGGGCGCGGCCGGCGCGTACTGGTGGTTCTGGGCCTGGCTCGCGTGGACGGCGTTCGGCCTGTTCGTGCAGGTGGTGTACCCGCTGGTCGTGATGCCGCTCTACAACAAGTTCGAGCCGCTGCCCGACGGCTCGCTGAAGGAGCAGGCGCTCGCGCTGATGGCACGCTGCGGCTTCACCGCCCAGGGCTTCTACGTGATGGACGGCAGCAAGCGCTCGGCCCATGCGAACGCGATGTTCACCGGCCTCGGCAAATCGAAGCGCGTGATCTTCTACGACACGCTGATCAACAAGCTCAGCCCGCCCGAGATGGAAGCCGTGCTAGCGCACGAGCTCGGTCACTTCAAGCTGCGCCACCTGCTCAAGCGCAGCCTGACGATGACGGTGCTGAGCCTGCTGGCCTTCGGGCTGCTCGGCTGGCTGTCGAACCAGGCCTGGTTCTACCTGGGCCTGGGCGTGCAGCCGTCGATGGCAGCCCCGAACGACGCACTGGCGCTGATCCTGCTGATGCTCGCGATGCCGGTGTTCAGCGTGTTCGCCACGCCGCTGGCGGCGCGCGTGTCGCGCAAGCACGAGTTCGAGGCCGACGCCTACGCCTGCTCGCAGGCGGACGGCCAAGACCTTGCCGCGGCCCTGCTGAAGCTGCATGAGGACAATTCGACGACGCTGACGCCGGACCCGGTGTACGCGCGCTTCTACTACTCCCATCCGCCGGCCACCGAGCGCCTGGCGGCCCTTCAATCGCAGACGCGCCCCCAGGCGCACCCACAACCGAGCTGAACCATGAGCAACCTGCTGCACCTGAAATGCAAGGCGCTGGAAGGCGCCGACGCGATGGGCCCGAACGAGGTCCGCAGCCACCTGGCGCAAGTCAGCGGCTGGCACCTGAATGAAGGCGCGATCGAGAAGACCTTCAGCTTCAAGAACTACCACGAGACGATCGCATTCGTGAACGCGCTGGCCTGGATCGCCCACAGCGAAGACCACCATCCGGAGCTGGCCGTCAGCTACGACCGCTGCGTCGCGCGCTTCAACACGCATTCGGTCGGCGGCATCTCGCTGAACGACTTCATCTGCGCGGCCAAGGCGGACGCGCTCGTCGCCTTCCTCGCTTGAGCCACACGGTCGCGCTGGACACCGGGCTGGTGGTCGCCGGCCACGGGCGCCACTACATCGTCGAGACGCCGGACGGCGAGCGCATCGTCTGCCACCCGCGCGGCAAGAAGAGCGACTGCGTGGTCGGCGACCGCGTGCGCTGGCAGGTCACCGGCGACGAAGGCGTGATCGAACACGTGGACCCGCGGCGCAACCTGCTGTTCCGCCAGGACGAGTGGAAGACCAAGTCGTTCGCCGCCAACCTCGACCAGTTGCTGGTGCTGGTGGCCGCCGAGCCGGTGTTCAGCGAATCGCAGCTCGCGCGCGCGCTGATCGCGGCCGAGAGCGCCGGCATCCCGACACGCATCATCCTGAACAAGTCCGACCTGCCGCAGATCGCCGCCGCGCGCGAGCGGCTGAAGCCGTACAGCGCGATGGGCATCGACGTGATCGAACTGGCGCTGAAGACCCGGCCGCAGGAGGCGCGCGACCGCCTGGGCCCGCTGCTGGCCGGGCAGGCGACGCTGGTGCTGGGGCCGAGCGGCACCGGCAAGAGCACGCTGATCAACCTGCTGGCACCGGACGCGCGTGCGCAGGTGGGCGACATCTCGGTCGCGCTGAACTCCGGCCGCCACACGACGACGTCGACGCAGTGGTACTGGCTCGATGCCGAGCGCACGACCGGGCTGATCGATTCGCCGGGCTTCCAGGAATTCGGGCTGCGGCAGATCGAGGCGCAGCAGCTCGCGATGCTGATGCCCGACATCCGCGCGGCCGCCACCGACTGCAAGTTCTACAACTGCACGCACCAGCACGAACCCGGCTGCGGCGTGCTGGCCGCGCTGGCGCGCGGCGAGATCAGCGAATCGCGGCACCGCATCTACGGCGAGATCCGCGACGAACTGGGCCGGCAGCGGTTCTGATCAGCCGATCAGGTTGGCCAACGAGAGCAGCGCCAGCAGCAGCATCCACAGCACCACCGAGCGCCAGACCAGCCCGACGATGCTGCGCAAGTGACCGGTCTGCGGCGGCGCCCCGGGCGTCGAGCCTTCGGCGTTCGAGAGTTCGTCCGGCGCTCCGCTGTCGAAGGTCTTCGAGCGGTCGGGCGTAACGCCCGGCGCCGCGCTGCCGCCGAGCTGCRCGCCCACCGCACCGGCCGCGGCCGACAGGATGATGCCCTCGTTCGCGTGCTTCCACAGCCCGGCATCGCGGCGCCAGCACGAGACCGCCTCCTCGAAATTGCCGACCACCGCGAAGCCGAAGGCCGTCAGCCGTGCCGGCAGGTGGTCGATCAGCCCGAACAGGCGTTGCGACAGCGCGAGCAGCCGCTCGTTGACCGGCGCACCGACGGTGCGGCTCTTGAAGGCCCAGTAGCGACTCGCGAATTCGGCCATGCGGTAGAACACCGCGCCGGCCGGCCCGAGGCCGAGCGTCGACAGCACGACGAACCAGAAGAAGACGCCGAACACATGGCGGTGCGCGGCCAGCAGCGAATGCTCGATCACGTGGCGCAGCAGCTCGGCGCGCGGCAACTCGCTGGCGTCGAGGTGGCGCCATTCGGCCAGCAGCCGGCGTGCGGTGAGTTCGTCGCCGCGCTCGAGTGCGTCGCGGATGTCGGTGAAGTAGTGGCTGAACTGCCGGAAGCCCATCGTCAGGTACAGCACGACGACGTTCCAGGCGAGTGCCGCGACCAGGCTGAAGCGCACGACGACCGCGAAGACGGCCCAGGCCAGCAGCGCCGGGACCAGCGTCGTCACGCACCAGACGACCCAGGCGTGGTGGTCCTGGCCCGCATCGAAGTTGCGGCCGGTCCAGCGCATCCAGCCGGTCAGGCCGTCGTGCACGAAGTTGCGGCGCGGCAGCGGCTTCAGTTGCTCGATCAGCAGCGCGAACAGGACGGCGAAGAAACTCATGGCCCGCGATGATAGCGGCGAGGCCCCGTCCGGCGACGGCTACGCGGCGAGGAAGCGATACAGGTTGCGCAGCATCGCGGCGGTGGCCCCCCAGATGAAGTACTGGCGCGGACGGCCGTCGGCGCCGACGCCGGTCCACGGCATCGACAGGAACTCGCGCCGCACGCCGCCCACCTCGACGCTGTGCCGGCGGTGGTTGGCCGGGCTCATCAGGAAGGCGAGCGGCACCTCGAACACCTCGGCGACCTCGAACGGATCGGCCTGGATCGCGAAGCCCGGGCGCAGCAGCGCGACCACCGGCGTCACGATGAAGCCGGTGCCGGTGGTGTAGGTGGGGAGGCTGCCGAGCACGTCGACGTAGTCGCGCGCGAGGCCGATTTCTTCGGTCGCTTCGCGCAAGGCGGTGTCGACCGCGTCGGCGTCGTACGACTCGGCACGGCCGCCGGGAAAGCTGATCTGGCCGGGGTGGTCGGTCAGGTGGTCGGTGCGCTGGGTCAGCACCACGCACAGCACCTCGCGCTGCACCAGCGGCACCAGCACCGAGGCGTGGGCCGGCGCGCGGGACCCGAAGGCGCGCTCGGCGGCAATCTCCGGCGACCAGGCCGGCGGCGCGAGGAAGCGGCTGCGCAGGGCCTCGGGCGACAGGTGCGGCAACGCGATGGCAGGGAGGTGATCGTCGATGCCCTCGACGGGCAGTTCCAGCGGGTTGAAGCTCAGCGGCATGGATCGATTGGACAAGAAAAAAGCCGCCTCGGGGAGGCGGCTTCTTCATGACCGTACGCGGGTACGGATCAGGCGAGCTTCTCTTTAATGCGAGCCGACTTGCCCGAACGGTCGCGCAGGTAGTACAGCTTGGCGCGGCGCACATCGCCACGGCGCTTGATCTCGATCGTCGCGATCAGCGGGCTGTACAGCTGGAACGTACGTTCCACGCCTTCGCCGCTGGAGATCTTGCGCACGATGAAGCTGGAGTTCAGGCCGCGGTTGCGCTTGGCAATCACGACGCCTTCGTAAGCCTGCAGGCGCTTGCGGGTGCCTTCGACGACGTTGACGCTGACGATCACCGTGTCGCCGGGAGCGAAGGGGGGAATGGTCTTGTTGAGGCGAGCAATTTCTTCTTGCTCGAGGGTCTGGATCAGGTCCATGGGGTTCTCCTGTGATCTTGCCGGCGCGGTTGCTGATTTTGATGTGGCCACTCAAGAAGAAGGCGGCCACGCCCGGTAGAGGATCGAAAAGCCCGCGATTATAGCCCGAGGCCGGCGAGGAACTTCTCGTCGAGTTTGCTCAGTTCGCCACGCGCGCGGGCGGCGGCGATCAATTCCGGGCGGCGCCGGGCGGTGATCTCGAGCGAGCGCTCGCGCCGCCAGCGGGCGATGTCGGCGTGGTGCCCCGACAGCAGCACCGGCGGCACCGGGTCCGGGCCGGCCGGGGCGTCGAGCACTTCGGGGCGGCTGTAGTGCGGGCAGTCGAGCAGGCCGTCGGAGAAGCTGTCCTGCTGGTGCGACTGCGCATCGCCCAGCACGCCGTCCTGCAACCGGGCCACGCCGTCGAGCAGCGCGAGCGCCGGCAGCTCGCCGCCGGACAGCACGAAGTCGCCCAGGCTCAGCTCCAGCGTGACATGGCGATCGATGAAGCGCTGGTCGATGCCCTCGTAGCGGCCGCACAGCAGCACCGCGCCGGAGCCGGCCGCGAACTCGCGCATCACCGATTGATCGATGCACCGGCCGGTCGGCGTGAAGTGCACGACCGGAACGCTCGCCCCGTCAGCGCGCTCGCCGCGGATGGTGGTGAGCGCACGCTCCAGCGGCTCGACCAGCATCACCATGCCGGGCCCGCCGCCATACGGCCGGTCGTCGACGCGGCGGTAGTTGTCGTCGGCGAAGTCGCGCAGCGGCCACAGCCGCACGTCGACCTGGCCGGATTCGAACGCGCGGCGCGTCACGCCCACGG
>NZ_JBFUCB010000078.1:0-15741 GCF_056405435.1 Rhizobacter sp. P1_G5
CTCCTGGAACGCATCGGTGCCGATCGACGTCGTCGCGACCTGCCCACTGATGCACAGCACCGGCACCGAGTCGCACAGCGCGTCGAGCAGGCCGGTCGTCGTGTTGCTCATGCCGGGCCCCGAGGTCACGAACACCACGCCGATGCGGCCGGTGCTGCGCGCATACCCCTGCGCGGCGTGCACCGCCGCCTGCTCGTGCCGCACCAGCACATGGCGCAGCCGCGGCTCGCGGTGCAGCGCGTCGTACAGCGGCAGCACCGCGCCGCCGGGGTAGCCGAACACGGTGTCGATGCCGTGCGCGAGCAGCGTCGCGATCAGCAGGTCGGCGCTGTCGGGGGTGCGGGTGGGGGCGGGTTGCAGGCAGGCGAGGGCGACAGGTGCATTCATGCCCGGAAGTTTCTCGTGCGACGCGCAGCAAAGGCTGCCGAAACTTCGGCAGGTTACGATGCCAGCGGCAAATCCTCCTGCATCTTCAAGAGGTCACAGCATGCAGCTCGACAAGTTCGACATCGCCATCCTGGAAGCATTGCAGCGCGACGCCCGCATCAGCATGGGCGAACTCGGCACGCAGGTCGGGCTGACCAGTTCGCCGTGCTGGAGCCGCATCAAGCGGCTGGAGCAGGCCGGCGTGATCGAGGGCTACTCGGTGCGCGTGAACGCGGCCGAGGTCGGGCTGCCGGACACGGTGATCGTGCAGGTCACGCTGGACAGCCACTCCGACGAGGCGCTGTTCGAGTTCGGCCGCGCGCTGGAGGCGATCCCCGAGGTGCTGGAGGCCTTCCTGGTGTCGGGCGACTACGACTACTACGTGCGCATCGCCGTCAGTGACACGCGCGACTACGAACGACTGCTGCGCGAGCGGCTCTACAAGATCCCGGGGATCCGGCACAGCAAGTCGAGCTTCGTGCTGCGGCAGTTGAAGCAGAGCTTGCTGCCGCTCAGACGCTAGTTCATGACTTTCGCTTCTGCCACGCGATCAGCTCACCGACGAAGCCGCGCCGGAATGCGATCACGCACACCACGAAGATCACGCCGATGATCACCGTGACCCACGAGCCGACGCGGTCGGCCAGGTAGTCCTGCAGCCCGATGATCGTGAAGGCGCCCAGCACCGGGCCTGCGAAGGTGCCCATGCCGCCGAGCAGCGTCATCAGGATCACCTCGCCCGACAGCGACCAGTGCACGTCCGACAGCGTCGCGAAGCCGAGCACGAAGGTCTTCATCGCACCGRCCAGCCCGGCGATGCCGGTCGACAGCACGAAGGCCAGCAGCTTGTAGCGGTCGACGTCGTAGCCGAGCGAGATCGCGCGCGGCTCGTTCTCGCGGATCGCCTTCAGCACCTGGCCGTACGGCGAATGCACGATGCGCAGGATCAGCAGGAACACCGCGACGAACACCGCCAGCACGAAGAAGTACATCGCCAGGTCATCGGCCATCGGGATCAGGCCGAACAGCTTGCCGCGCGGCACGCCCTGCAGGCCGTCTTCGCCGCCGGTGAACGGCGCCTGCAGGCAGACGAAGTAGATCATCTGCGCCATCGCGAGCGTGATCATCGCGAAGTAGATGCCCTGGCGGCGGATCGCGATCAGGCCGACCACCAGCCCGAGCGCCGCGGCCACCAGCGTGCCGGCGATGATGCCGAGCTCGGGCGTCCAGCCGGCGCTGCGCACCAGCCAGCCGGTGATGTAGGCCGCCGAGCCCATGAAGGCCGCATGCCCGAACGACAGCAGCCCGGTGAAGCCCAGCAGCAGGTTGAAGGCGCACGCGAAGATCGCGAAGCACAGCGCCTTCATCATGAACACCGGGTAGATGCCGATGAAGGGCGCGGCCACCAGCAGCGCCAGCAGCGCACCCCAGGCGATCAGCGATTTGCGCTGGAAGGCCTCGTTCTTGTTCGTGGTGGACACGCTCACTTCTCCTTGCCGAACAGCCCGGCCGGCCGGATCACCAGCACGATCGCCATGATCACGAACACCACGATGTTCGAGGCCTCGGGGTAGAACACCTTGGTCAGCCCCTCGACCAGGCCAAGCATCAGCCCGGTCAGGATCGAGCCGAGGATGGACCCCATGCCGCCGATCACGACCACCGCGAACACCACGATGATCAGGTTGCTGCCCATCAGCGGCGTGACCTGGATCACCGGCGCCGCCAGCACGCCGGCCAGCGCCGCCAGCGCCGAGCCGCCGGCGTACGTGAGCATCACCATGCGCGGCACGTTGATGCCGAAGGCCTGCACCAGCGCCGGGTTCTCGGTGCCGGCGCGCAGCGTGGCGCCGAGCCGCGTCTTCTCGATCAGGAACCAGGTGCCCAGGCACACCGTGAGCGATGCGACGACGACCCACGCGCGGTAGTTCGGCAGCACCATGAAGCCGAGGTTGGTCGCGCCCTGCAGCGCGTCGGGCACGTTGACCTGCTGGCCGGAGACGCCGAACTGGTCGCGGAACACGCCCTCGCCGATCAGCGCGAGGCCGAAGGTCAGCAGCAGCCCGTACAACGGGTCGAGCTTGTACAGGTGCTTGAGCAAGGTCCTCTCGATCACGACGCCGAGCGCCCCGACGATCACCGGCGCGAGCACCAGCGCGCCCCAGTAGCCGAGGCCCCATTTCTCCATCGAGAACCAGGCCACGTAGGCGCCGATCATGTAGAGCGCGCCATGCGCGAAGTTGACGATGCCCAGCAGGCCGAAGATCACCGCCAGGCCCAGGCTGAGCATCGCGTAGAACGAGCCGTTGACCAGGCCGAGCAGCAACTGGCCGGCGAAGGCCTGCAGGGGGATGCCGAAGATTTCTGTCATGGGGCGTCTTTCACGCTGCAGGCCTCGCTCAGGCGGTCACTTCCAGGAAGCGCACTTGCTCTCGGCCTTGGTCGTGAACGCCGCATCGCCCTTGATCGTCTCGACCACGTTGTAGTAGTCCCACGGCTCGGTCGACTTGTCCGGCGTCTTGACCTGCATCAGGTACATGTCGTGCACCATGCGGCCGTCCTCGCGCACCGTGCCGTTCTTCGCGAACATGTCGTTGACCTTGGCCTTGTGCAGCTGCGCGAGCACCTTGTCGCCATCGTCGCTGCCGGTCGCCTTGACGGCCGCCAGGTAGTTCGCGGTCACCGAGTAGTCGGCCGCCTGCAGCGACGACGGCATGCGCTTGACCTTCTCGAAGAACTTGCGGCTCCAGGCGCGCGTCTCGGCATCCTTGTTCCAGTACCAGCTGTCGGTCAGGTACATGCCCTGCGTCGTCTTCAGGCCCAGCGAGTGGATGTCGTTGATGAACACCAGCAGCCCGGCCAGCTTCATCGTCTTCGTGACGCCGAACTCGTTGGCCGCCTTGATCGCGTTGATGGTGTCGCCGCCGGCATTCGCGAGCCCCAGGATCTGCGCCTTGCTCGACTGCGCCTGCAGCAGGAACGACGAGAAGTCGCTGGCCGACAGCGGGTGCTTGACCTGGCCGACCACCGTGCCGCCGGCCCCCTTCACGACATTGGTGGTGTCGTTCTGCAGCGCCTGGCCGAACGCGTAGTCGGCCGACAGGAAATACCAGCTCTTGCCGCCGGCACGCACCACGGCGCCGCCGGTGCCCTTGGCCAGCGCCATCGTGTCGTAGGCCCAGTGGATGGTGTACGGGGTGCACTGCTCGTTGGTCAGCGCCGAGCTGCCGGCGCCCACCGCGATGAACGGCTTCTTCTTCTCGAGCGCCACCTTGGCCATCGCGAGGCTGGTGCCGGAGTTGGTGCCGCCGATCAGCATGTCGACGCCCTGCGTGTCGAACCACTCGCGGGCCTTGGCGGCGGCCACGTCGGCCTTGTTCTGGTGGTCGGCGACGAGCAGCTCGATCTTCTTGCCGTTGATCGCGCCGCCCGCATCGGCGATCGCCATCTTGATGGCCTCGGCGCCGGCCGGGCCGTCGATGTCGGAGTACAGGCCCGACATGTCGGTGATGAAGCCGATGCGGATCACGTCGCCGGAAACCTGCGCGTGGGCAGGGACGAGGGCGGCGGTGGCGGCGAGCGAGCAGGCGGCGGCGATGTGGCTCAGTTTCATTGAGGTCTCCTTGTGTGGTGGATCTTGAAGATCAGACGCCCAGGTACTCGTGGAGCTGGGCCAGGCGGTCAGGCAATTGGGCCTGGGTGAACTCTTGAATGATCTGGCCGTGTTCCATCACGAGGAAGCGGTCGGCCAGCGGCGCGGCGAAGCGGAAGTTCTGCTCCACCATCACGATCGTGTAGCCCTGGCGACGCAGCAGCACCACCATCTCGGCGAGCTTCTGCACGATGACCGGGGCCAGGCCCTCGGAGATCTCGTCGAGCAGCAGCAGCTTCGCGCCGGTGCGCAGGATGCGCGCGACGGCCAGCATCTGCTGCTCGCCGCCCGAGAGGCGCGTGCCCTGGCTGCCCGCGCGCTCCTTCAGGTTCGGGAACATCGCGTAGATCTCGTCGATCGCCATGCCGCCATCGGCCAGCTTCGGCGGCAGCAGCAGGTTCTCCTCGGCCGACAGGCTCGAGAAGATGCCGCGCTCCTCCGGGCAGTAGCCGATGCCGAGCCGCGCGATGCGGTGCGTGGGCATCGCGATGGCCTCCTGCCCGCGGATGCGGATCGAGCCCTTGCGGCTGCCGGTCAGCCCCATGATGGCGCGCAGCGTGCTGGTGCGGCCGGCGCCGTTGCGCCCGAGCAGCGTCACCACCTCGCCTTCGTCGACGTGGAAGTCCACGCCGTGCAGCACATGCGATTCGCCGTACCAGGCCTGCAGCCCGCGGACTTCGAGAAATCGATCGGCCATGTCAGTGCGCGCCCTGCAGTTCGACGTTGGCGGTGCCCATGTAGGCCTCGACGACGGCCGGGTTCTTCGAGACCTCGGCATACGGCCCTTCGGCCAGAGTCGCGCCGCGCTGCAACACCGTGATGGTGTCGGCGATGCTGGCGACCACGCTCATGTTGTGCTCCACCATCAGGATGGTGCGGTTCGCCGACACCTTCTTGATCAGCTGGCGGATGCGGTCGACGTCCTCCAGCCCCATGCCCTGGGTCGGCTCGTCGAGCAGCATCAACTCGGGCTCCATCGCGAGCGTGGTCGCGATCTCGAGCGCGCGCTTGCGGCCATAGCTGAGCTCGACGGTCGGCGTGTCGGCATAGCCGGCGAGGTCGACCTCGGCCAGCAGCGCGCGGGCACGGTCGTTCAGGCTGTGCAGCGTGCGCTCGGACTTCCAGAAATGGAACGAGGTGCCGAGCTTGCGCTGCAGCGCGACACGCACGTTCTCGAGCACGCTCAGGTGCGGGAACACCGCCGAGATCTGGAACGAGCGGATCACGCCGCGCCGTGCGATCTGCGCCGGCTTCTCGCGCGTGATGTCGGCGCCGTTGAAGAGGATCTGCCCGCGCGTGGGCGTCAGGAACTTGGTCAGCAGGTTGAAGCAGGTCGTCTTGCCGGCGCCGTTCGGGCCGATCAGCGCATGGATGTGGCCGCGCCGGACCTTCAGGTCGACCTGGTTCACCGCGACGAAGCCCTTGAACTCCTTCGTCAGCGCGCGGGTCTCGAGGATGGTGTCGCTGGGGCTGGCTGCTGTGCTCATGGCGGTCGTATTCATGGATTCGCTTCGTGCGGCACGGCCATGCTGCCGCCCAGGCGCTGCGTCAGCTCGCGCGCGACGCGCATCACGGTCTCGCTCTGCTGCGCCGCGACCTGCGGGTCGAGCATCGCCTTCTGCAGGCACACGCCGACGCCGGCCACCGCCTGGCCCGACGCGTCGAACACCGGGGCGCCGAAGCAGTACACGCCCTCGCGCACGCTCTCGTCGTCGGTGCTGTAGCCGCGGCGGCGGATCGCGGCCAGCTCGTCGAGCAGCGCACCGCGCTCGATCGGCGCGCGGTTCATGAAGCCCGGCAGCCGGTCCTGCGGAAAGTGGGCGAGCAGCCGGGCCTCGTCCAGCCAGGCGAGCATCGCCTTGCCGGTGGCCGCGCGGTGCGCCGGCAGGCGCATGCCGACGGTGAACGCGAGGCCGAGCGGGCGCACGCCGTTGCGGGCGGCGACGTAGACCACGTCGGCACCGTCGAGCACCGACAGGATCACCGTCTCGGACGGTGCCGCACCGGCCTCGGCCCACAGCGCGGTGAATTCCTGCGCCGGGCTGGTGTGGGCGACGAACGCATGCGCCAGGCCCATCACGCGCGGGCCGATGAAGAAGCAGCCGTCGTCCTCGCGGCGCAGGTAGCCCAGCGCGCTCAGCGTGTTGCACAGCCCGTGCACGCTGCTCTTCGGCAGGCCGAGGCTGGCCGAGAGCCGCGCCAGGCTCATCGCCTCGCGCTGCTGCGCCAGCAGGTCCAGCAACGCGGCGGCCCGCGTGACGGCCGGCACCAGGGCCGGCTTGGTCGCGGGAGCGCGGGGACGTTGGGCTTCTTGCAGCATGCGGAGGGGCTCCGGGGAGATGGCGCCGTTCAATGGGTTGAACCTGGATCGACCCATCGAACAGCCGGCGCAGTCTAAGAGGGGTCTTTGYGCCGGGGAATGCCGGCGCGGCCGGTTCGCGGGAAAGTCCGCACAGGGTTTGCGCGGGGCGGCTCGCTGCATTTTTTTGAATGGTTGCGACAAGCCGGGTGAACTTCGCCCGCCTGACCCGCTCTTAAAGTCGCACTTCACACCCGCAGCTCTGCCTGCGCAAGTGCTTCAAACTGTTTCAAGGCCTTCCATGCGCGCTCCGCCTTCACGCTACGACGCCGTTGCCATCAGCTTCCACTGGCTGCTGGGGCTGGCCATCGTCGCCACGTTCTGCTTCGGGCTGTACATGAGCGGCCTGCCGTTCTCGCCGCAGCGCCTGAAGCTCTTCAACTGGCACAAGTGGGCGGGCGTGACGATCCTCGCGCTGTCGGCGCTGCGCCTGTTGTGGCGCCTGACGCACCGCCCGCCGGCCGACCTGCCGGCGCCCGCCTGGCAGCAGCGAGCATCGCACTGGACGCACACGCTGCTGTACGTGCTGTTCTTCGCGGTGCCGCTGGCCGGCTGGGCGTACAGCTCGGCGGCCGGCTTCCCGATCGTCGCGTTCGGGCTGCTGCCGCTGCCGGATTTCGTGCCGGTCGACAAGGCGCTGGCCGAGACCGCGAAGCAGGCCCATGCGCTGCTCGCCTACGGCCTGGCCGCGCTGGTGCTGCTGCACGTCGCCGCCGCGCTGAAGCACCAGATCATCGACCGCGACGGCCTGCTCGCCCGCATGCTGCCCGGCGGTTCGCGCTGACCCTCACCTTTCACCGGGAGACCCACGAATGAAAACCTACCTCACCGTCGCGAGCTTCGCCCTCGCTGCCGCGTTCGCCTTCCCTGCCTGCGCCCAGGCGCAGCAGAAGGTGGTGCCGGCACAAAGCGAGATCGCCTTCACCAGCAAGCAGATGGGCGTGCCGGTCGACGGCAAGTTCCGCAAGTTCGACGCGCAGGTCGCGTTCGACCCGAAGAAGCCCGAGGCCGCGAAGATCGGCTTCACGATCGACCTGGCCAGCGTCTCGCTCGGCACCGCCGAGACCGAGGCCGAAGTCGCCAAGCCGGACTGGTTCAACACCAAGTCGTTCCCGCAGGCCACCTTCCAGTCGACCACCGTCAAGGCCACCGGTCCGGGCAAGTTCGACGTGGCCGGCAAGCTGGCGATCAAGGGCGCGAGCCACGACGTGGTGGTGCCGGTCGTGCTGGCGCAGGCCGGCGGYAACACCACGGCGACCGGCAGCTTCGTGATCAAGCGCCTCGATTTCAAGATCGGTGACGGCGACTGGAAGGACACCTCGATGGTGGCCAACGACGTCACCGTCAAGTTCAAGCTCGCGCTGACCGGCGTGGGCGCCCTCTGATTTCTCTGCAGTACCTCTTCCACCTCACCAGGACCATTCCCATGCTGACCAAGACCCTGCTCGCCGCCGCCGCCCTCGCCGCTGCCGGCCTCGCCCACGCCGAAGCCGCGACCTACGCGGTCGACCCGACCCACACCTTCGTGACCTTCGAGGCGAAGCACTTCAACACCAGCACGCTGCGCGGCCGCTTCGACAAGAAGGAAGGCACCGTCTCGTTCGACAAGGCCGGCAAGAGCGGCCGTGCCGAGGTGACCTTCGACATGACCTCGGTCAGCACCGGCGTGCCGGCGCTGGACACGCACCTGAAGGGCAAGGACTTCTTCAACGCCGCCGAGGCGCCGACCGCCAAGTTCGTCGGCGACAAGTTCGCGTTCGACGGCGCCGGCAAGGTGACCTCGGTCGCCGGCACGCTGACGATGAACGGCAAGACCCAGCCGGTCACGCTGACGGCCGCGAACTTCAACTGCTACGACAACCCGATGCTCAAGCGCGAAGTGTGCGGCGGCGACTTCGAGACGACGATCCAGCGCAGCCAGTGGGGCGTCAGCTACGGCCTGCAGTACGGCCTGCCGGACAACATCCGCCTGCTGATCCAGATCGAAGCCGTCAAGCAGTAATCACCTCGTTCCGGCCTCGAGCCGGAACACCGATACCGCGCCGGCCAGCCGCTGGGCCTGCGCGTTCAGGCTGCCCGCCGCGGCGGCCGACTCCTCGACCAGCGCGGCGTTCTGCTGCGTCACGCCGTCGAGCTGCTGCACCGCGTCGTTGACCTGGCCGACGCCCTGCGTCTGCTGGCGCGATGCGCCGCTGATCTCGCTGATCAGCGCCGACACCTGGGCGAACCGGCCGACGACGCGTTGCATCGTCGCGCCGGCCTCATCGGCCAGGCGATGCCCTTCCTCGATGCGCTGCGTGCTCTCGGCGACCAGGCCGCGGATCTGCCGCGCCGCCTCGGCGCAGCGTTGCGACAGCGATCGCACCTCGCCGGCCACCACCGAGAAGCCGCGGCCGTGCTCGCCCGATCGGGCCGCCTCGACCGCCGCATTCAGCGCGAGGATGTTGGTCTGCAGCGCGATGCCGTCGATCACGCCGACGATGGTGCCGATGCGCTCGGCCGCCTGCCCGATCTCGTTCATCGTCGCGACCACCTGCGTGACGACCGTGCCGCCGTGATCGGCCACCTGCGAGGCCTCGGCGGCCGCGCTGTCGGCGAGCCGCGCACTTTCGGCATTGCCGCGCACGCTGGTGTCGATCTGGTGCAGCGCCGCGGCCGTCTGCTGCAGGTTGGCCGCCTGCTGTTCGGTGCGGTCCGACAGGTCCATGTTGCCCTGCGCGATCTGCGCGCTCGCGGTGGCGATGCCGTCGGCACCTTCGCGCACCTCGCCGACCACGCGGCGCAGCCCGGCCTGCATGTCGACCAGCGCCTGCAGCACCTCGGCCGCCTCGTCGCGCCCGCTCACCCGGATCTCGCCGCACAGGTCGCCGGTGGCGATGCGCGCAGCGATGCCGCTCGCCTGCTGCAGCGGCCTGGCCACGTCGCGCTGCAGGCGCCACCACACCAGCGCAAACAGCCCGGCGCTGGCCAGCAGCGCACCCGCCAGCACCGACAGGGCGGTGCGGTCGTTCACCGCGACGATGCCGTCGAAGCCGCTGATCTTCTCGTCCGCAAACGCGTTCGAGCGCTCGACGGTGCGGTCGACGCCGCGCCGGTGCGCCTCGTAGTGGGCCTGCACCGCCGGCAGCGCGGCGCGTGCCGCGTCGATGCGTCCGTCGCGCAGCGGCTGCAGCACCTGTGCGCGGGCCGCCTGGAAGAAGCGCTGCGCCGCCTCGTGCTGTTCGCCGAGCAGCTCGTGCTCCAGCCCGTAGGGCGGGTGGGTGCGCCAGTACTCGACGCGGGCGCCGTAGGCGTCGAACAGCACATCGAAACCGCGGGCCGCGTCGGCCGGCGCCAGCGTCCCTTCGAGCGCCTGCGACAGCACCAGCCGCGCCTCGATCAGGTACATCGGCGGCGGCAGCACGTCGGCGGTCACGTCCTTCGCGACGAACACCTGGCGCGCCTGTGCCTGCATGCGCTCGCTGCTCCAGCGGGCACTCGCATGCAGCACCAGCATCGCCACGACGAACATGGCGAGGAACAGCAGCAACACGGACTTGATCGACTTCATCGCAGCACCTCGGCAACACCTGGAACGGCGCCCGAAGCGGGGGCCGTGTCAGGCATTTCGACGTGCTGCCGGTCGCCTTGACCGGGTCATTTGTCCAGGATTTCAGTGGCCGCCGGCCAGCAGCGCCGCGTTGCCGCCGGCCGCCGCGGTGTTGATCGTCAGCGTCTGCTCGGCGCAGAAGCGGTAGAGGTAGTGCGGGCCGCCCGCCTTCGGGCCGGTGCCGCTGAGCCCCTCGCCGCCGAACGGCTGCACGCCGACCACCGCGCCGATCATGTTGCGGTTGACGTAGACGTTGCCGATGCGCGCCGCCTGCGCCAGCCGCAGCGCGCGGCTGTCGATGCGCGTCTGGATGCCCAGCGTCAGCCCGTAGCCGAGCGCGTTGACCTGCGCGATCACGTCGGCCGCGTCGCCGCGCCAGCGCACCACGTGCAGCACCGGGCCGAAGACCTCCTGCCGCACGTCGGCGATGCGCGGCAGCTCGAACGCGACCGGCGCAACCAGGCGCGGGAAGGTCGAGGTCACCGGCGCTTCGCCGATCAGCGTCGCGCTGCCGCGCAGCCGCTCGACGTGGCCGCGGATGCCGGCGAAGGCCCCGTCGTCGATGACCGGGCCGACGTCGGTCGCGAGCAGCGCCGGGTCGTCGACGCGCAGCTCGGCCAGCGCGCCGCGCACCATCTCGATCACGCCGTCGGCCACGCCCTCGTGCACGCACAGCAGCCGCAGCGCCGAGCAGCGCTGGCCGGCCGAGCGGAACGCGCTCTGCACGACGGCGTCGACCACCTGCTCCGGCAGCGCGGTGCTGTCGACCAGCATCGCGTTGATGCCGCCGGTCTCGGCGATCAGCGGCACGATGGCGCCGTCCTTCGCGGCGAGCGTGCGGTTGATGATCTTCGCGACCGCGGTCGAGCCGGTGAAGCACACGCCGGCGGTGCGCGCGTCGGCGACCAGCGCCGCACCGACCGTCTCGCCGGGGCCGTGCAGCATCGCGAGCGCGTCGCGCGGCACGCCGGCGTCGTGCAGCAGCGCGACCAGGCGCTGCGCGACAGCCGGCGTCTGCTCGGCCGGCTTGGCGGCCACCGCGTTGCCGGCCACCAGCGCCGCCACCACCTGGCCGGCGAAGATCGCGAGCGGGAAGTTCCACGGGCTGATGCAGACGAACACGCCGCGGCCGTGCAGCTGCAGCAGGTTGCTCTCGCCGGTCGGGCCCGGCAGGGTCTGCGCGGCCAGCCGCGCCTCGGCCTGGTCGGCGTAGTAGCGGCAGAAGTCGACCGCCTCGCGCACCTCGGCCACGCAGTCGCCCAGGGTCTTGTGCGCCTCCTTCACGAGCAGGCCGCAGAACTCGGGCAGGCGGGCTTCGAGCGCATCGGCGGCGCGGCGCAGCACGGCGGCGCGGTCGGCCAGCGGGGTCGCGTTCCAGGCCTCGAAGCCGGACTGCAAGCGTGCCATCGCGTCGCTCACGTCGGCCACGGTGGATTCGCGCACCGGCTCGACGACGGTCGCGGCCAGTGCCGCGTCCAGCGGCGCCCGCTCCTCGAGGCAGGCCAGGTCGGCCCCGCGCGAGTTGACACGCGCGCCGTCGCCATACAGCGCCCGCGGCAGCGGCTGGCCGATCGCGGCGGCCGGCACCAGCGGCGACGCGAGCAGCTGCTCGACCGGTACCTCGTCGTCCGACAGCTGGTGCACGAACGACGAATTGGCGCCGTTCTCCAGCAGCCGGCGCACCAGGTAGGCCAGCAGGTCGCGGTGCTCGCCGACCGGCGCGTACACGCGCACCGGGATGCCGGCATCGCGCATGACTTCTCGATAGACGCCCTCGCCCATCCCGTGCAGCCGCTGCATCTCGAACGGTGCGCCGGCCGCCCGCGCCATCTGCAGGATCGCCGCGATGGTGCCGGCGTTGTGGGTCGCGAACTGCGGGTAGATCACGTCCGCATGCCCGATCAGCGCGCGGGCGCAGGCCAGGTACGAGATGTCGGTGTGGTGCTTGTGCGTGAACACCGGGTAGCCGGCCAGGCCCAGCTCCTGCGCGCGCTTGATCTCGCCGTCCCAGTAGGCGCCCTTGACCAGCCGCACCATGAACTTCAGGCCGTGCCGGCGGGCGATGCGCGCGACCTCGTCGACCACCTGCAGCGCCCGCGTCTGGTAGGCCTGCACCGCGAGGCCGAAGCCGCGCCACTGCGGGAACTGCTGCGCGATGCGCTCGGCCAGTGCGTCCAGCACGTCGAGCGAGAGCTCCAGGCGGTCGCTCTCCTCGGCATCGATCGTCAGGTTGATGTTGGCGCGCGCGGCCTGCTCGATCAGCTGCCACACGCGGGGCAGCAGCTCGGCGCCGACGCGCTCGCGCTGCGCGTCTTCATAGCGCGAGAAGAGCGCGCTGAGCTTGATCGAGATGCCGTCGGCCGATTCGGGCCCGGCGGCGACGCGGCCACCGCCGATCGCCTCGATCGCCTTCGCGTACGACGCCAGGTAGCGCCGCGCATCGGCCTCGGTGCGCGCGCCCTCGCCGAGCATGTCGTAGCTGAAGCGCAGGCCGGCGTGCTGCTTGCGGGCCGCTGCCGCCTCGCCCATCGCCTCGGCGATGTCGCGGCCGAGCACGAACTGCCGGCCGAGCAGCTGGATCGCGCGCACCGTCGCGGCCACCACCGTCTGCGCGCCGAGGCGCTTGAACAGCCCGGCCTCCGCATCGGCTTGCGGCAGGAATTTCTTCGACAGCGAGATCGCGCTGGCCGACAGGCTCGCCAGCATCTGGTGCGGCCCGCCCGACGACGCATCGAATTCCGCCTTGCCGAGCTGGTCGGCCGTCAGCGCGATCGCGGTCTCGGCATCGGGCACGCGCAGCAGCGCCTCGGCCAGCCGCATCAGCGCCAGCCCCTCGGCGCTGGAGATCGGGTATTCCCGCAGCAGCGACTCCATCGCCCAGAACGGTGCCGGCTTGTCGCGCACCGCCTGCACCCAGGGCCGCGCCGCCTGTTGCACCGCCGCCCAATCCAGCGCCTGCGCGAGGGGTGGCGTCAGGCTTGCTAACAACTCCAGTTCAGCGCGGTACGGGTAGGGCAGGCGGGCGCGAGCCGGCGGCAAAAAAATCATCTTGGGTCACCATTGGTGTTAGTTCTACTAGCGTATCTGCTGATTACATGAATTAATCACCGACAAAAAGCCGGACCTCGAATTCATTCACCATGAAAAGCAATCACAGCCTGCCTGCCACGCTGGACAAGATCGATGCCCGCATCCTGGGCGCGCTGCAGCAGGACGGGCGCATCTCGAACCTGAAGCTCGCCGAGACGGTGCACCTGTCGCCGACCGCCGTGCTGGAGCGGGTGAAGCGGCTGACGCGCGACGGCTTCATCCTCGGCTACGAGGCGCGATTGAACCCCGACAAGCTCGGCGCAGGAATGATGGTCTTCATCGAGGTCGTGCTCGACCGCACGACGCCGGACGTGATGAAGGCCTTCAAGGCGGCGGTGCAGGTGCGGCCGGAGATTCTCGAATGCCACCTGGTGGCGGGCGGCTTCGACTACCTGATCAAGACGCGCGTGGCCGACATGGGCTCGTACCGCGAGCTGATCGGCTCGGTGATCTGGAGCCTGCCGGGGGTGCGGGAGACGCACACGTATGCGGTGATGGAGGAGGTCAAGAACACGACGGCTCTTCCGATCTGAGCTCTGAGTTCGGAAGGCGGGTGCGGGGAGGCTGTGGYGCGCCGTCGGGTGCGGTCTTCGCCCCTCTCGGGGCGAAGACTCCCCTGCGCTGACTGGTTTCATGGCCCGTCGCCCAAACTCCCGCCACTCACTTCGTTCGTTGTGGTCAAACAGTGGGCGACAGTCAGTTCACGAAGCGTGCTGGCGCACGCGGGCCATGAAACCAGCCAGCTCCGGCGCCCCCTCCTTATTGGCGCTCCACAGCCTCCCCGCACCCGCCTTCTGCCACCGCCCTGCCTTTTGGGAGGTGACAAGCGAACAAATGGGGATTGAGCCCGGGTTGTCACCCGGGACTGGAGCGCCCACCGAAAATCGCGCTGCCGACGCGCACCATCGTCGCACCCTCGGCGATCGCCGCATCCATGTCGGCCGACATACCCATGGACAAGGTATCCAGCGCGAGTCCTTCGGTGTTCAATTGCTCCAGCAATTCCCGCAGCGCCCGGTGCGGTGCGCGCTGGGCCTCGAAGTCGCCGACCGGCTCGGGAATCGCCATCAACCCACGCAGCCTGACTTGCGGCAGCGCCACGACCTGCCGCGCCACCTCGGCCACCTCGCCCGGCACCAGCCCGCTCTTGCTCGCCTCGCCGCTGATATTCACCTGCAGGCACAGCTGCAGCGGTGCCAGATGGGCAGGCCGCTGCTCCGACAGCCGCTGCGCGACCTTCAGCCGGTCGACGGTGTGCACCCAGTCGAACTGCTCGGCGACGACGCGCGTCTTGTTGCTCTGCAGCGGGCCGATCAGGTGCCACTCGACCTGGCTGCGCAACTCGGCCAGCGCGGCGATCTTGTCGACGCCCTCCTGCACGTAGTTCTCGCCGAAGCGGCGCTCGCCGGCGGCAAAGGCCTCGCGCACGGCCTGCGGCCCGAAGGTTTTGGTAACACACAGCAGCGTGACGCTTCGCACGGGGCGTTGTGAGACCACACACGCCTGCGTGATGCGTTGGTGCACTTGTTGTATGTTCGAAGCAATCGTCGCCATAATTCCCCGAGCCTATCTCAAGCCACCAGGGACACCCGGGAAAGGCGGCGCAGCGAGCCGCGCCGACGAGGTGGCCGCTCACAACCTCTTACAAGCACCCCATGGACATCACCCAACTGCTCGCGTTCTCGGTCAAGAACAAGGCCTCCGACCTTCACTTGTCGGCAGGGCTGCCGCCGATGATCCGCGTGCACGGCGATGTGCGTCGCATCAATGTCGACCCGCTCGAGCACAAGCAGGTGCACGAGATGGTCTACGACATCATGAACGACTCGCAGCGCAAGAACTACGAAGAAACGCTTGAGTGCGACTTCTCGTTCGAGATCCAGGGCCTGGCCCGCTTCCGGGTCAACGCCTTCAACCAGAACCGCGGCGCCGGCGCCGTGTTCCGGACCATTCCGTCGAAGATCCTGACGCTCGAGCAGCTCAACACGCCCAAGGTGTTCGCCGAGCTCGCGCTGAAGCCGCGCGGCCTGGTGCTCGTCACCGGCCCGACCGGCTCGGGCAAGTCGACCACGCTGGCCGCGATGGTCAACCACCTGAACGAAAACGAGTACGGCCACGTGCTGACGGTCGAAGACCCCATCGAGTTCGTGCACGAGTCCAAGAAGTGCCTGGTCAACCAGCGCGAGGTCGGCCCGCACACGCTGAGCTTCGCGAACGCGCTGCGCTCGGCGCTGCGCGAAGACCCGGACTGCATCCTGGTGGGCGAAATGCGCGACCTGGAAACCATCCGCCTCGCGCTGACCGCCGCCGAGACGGGCCACCTGGTGTTCGGCACGCTGCACACCAGTTCCGCTGCCAAGACCATCGACCGCGTGGTCGACGTGTTCCCGGCCGCCGAGAAGGAAATGGTGCGCTCGATGCTGTCGGAATCGCTGATCGGCGTGATCTCGCAGACGCTGTGCAAGCTGAAGGACGGCAGCGGCCGCGCCGCGGCGCACGAGATCATGCTGGGCACCGCGGCCATCCGCAACCTGATCCGCGAGAACAAGATCGCGCAGATGTATTCGTCGATCCAGACCGGCAACACCGTGGGCATGCAGACGCTCGACCAGAACCTGTCGGACC